>NZ_JBJDRL010000088.1:0-12461 GCF_044987475.1 Microbacterium sp. ZW CA_36 | reverse complement strand
CTCGGCGTGGGGGTAACCCGACGCCCAGTCGGCGCGTCGCCGCCAGACCGTCGTCCATGGCCGGTTCGCACGGCGGGTCAGGGTCTCGAGCGTGGCGCGCACGGCGACGCCCGTCTTCAGCAGCAGCACCCCGACGGCCGCTCGTCGCGGCGGCCAGGTCTTCTCGAGGTATGTGACCTTGCCGGCGAGCACCATCGAGCCCTTCGAACTGCCTGCCGACGACCCTCCCACGGTGTGGATGATCGCCGCCGGGGGATAGACGACGCGCGCCATGCCCTGTGCGGCCGCCCGCATGCTGAACTCGGCGTCCTCTCCGTAGAGGAAGAACTCCTCGTCCATGCCGCCCAGCTCGACGAAGTCGTCCCGGCGGATGAGCAGCAGGCACCCGGTGATGATCGGCACCTCGCGGATCGTGTCGCGCGGCCACGTGCCCAGCGACTCGGGGTCGAAGAGGCGGGAGCGCCGGAAGACGGTCGACAGCATCGTCGCGTACATGCTGAGCGACCACAGCGTCGGCGCGCCCCAGCACGACGAGGGCTCGAGCGTGAGGTCGGCCCGCAGCGTGCGCCCGCCGATGATGCGGTACTGCGGATTCTCGCGGGCGAAGCCGATCATCCGTGGCAGCGAATGCTCGAGCATGACCGCGTCGGGATTGAGCAGCAGCACGAACTCGCCACGGGCGAGCGCGGCCCCGCGGTTGACCGCGCGGGCGAACCCGAGGTTCTCGCCGGCCTCCACCACGTCGATATCCGGGTGTGCCGCGCGCAGCGCCGCCGCGCTGCCGTCGCCGGATCCGTTGTCGACCACGACGACCTGCGCGTCGAGACCGCCTAGGTGCGCGAGCACCGAGCCGACGCACGCGACCGTGTCGTCGCGGGTCTCGTAGTTGACGATGACGACGGTGACGTCGGGCGCCGGGGTCTGCACGGGGTCCTCCCAGAGGTGATCGCGGCGGATGCCGGTGCTCAGAGCGGCACGGGGGCGAGGTCTTGCGAGCTCACGGCACGCCAGCGGCGCGCGGTGTCGAGAGTGGACGCGCGCAGCGAGGAGGGCTCGCAGACGATGGCGAGCCCGCGGTCGCCCAGGAACCGCGCGAGATCCTGCTGGTGCGCATCGACGTGCTCACCGTGCTCCACCGAGCGCGGTGCGAGCACCGGCACCTTGCCGGCCGCCAGCGCGGCCAGGGCGGTGCCCGTGCCGGCGTGCCCGATGATCACGTCGGCCTGCCGCAGCGCCACGCCGAGCTCGCTCGAGGGCAGGGACGAGACCGCTGTGATCGGAAGGTCCGACACGTCCGTGGCGCCGACCTGCCACAGCGTCTCGACGTCGCCGTCGAGGTCGCCGAGAGCGGCGCGCGCGCCGTCCACGAGCCGTCGGTACCCGAAGTCGCCGTTGCCGCCGACGGTGACCACGGCACGGCGGATCGGCGCGGGGTCGTCGACGGGTTCGACGCGGAAGCCGTCGAACACCGACAGCGCGTACCGCCACCGGGCGTTCACGGCGTGCGGGTACTGCACGTAGCGGTCGACCCACGGCACACGCTCCATCACCTTGCCCGTCGCCGAGATGCCGGTGACGCGCGTCGCGCTCTCGATGTAGGTGAACGGCACGCGCCGCGCCGACGCGGGCACGAGCGCCGACAGCGCGATCTGGGCGCCCGTGCTGATGACACGGTCGACACGGTGATCCCGCATCGCCTGCCGCGCGATGCCCGTGTCGCGCATGACGCCCGCGTAGTCGCGCGGCGGCCGGGTGGGCACGTGGTACACCGTCTGACCCTCCAGCAGCGACCGGCTCTGCGCGGTGTCGTCGGTGAGCCAGACGACGTCGTCGCCGTCGGCGACGCGGGGTGCGAGCATCTTCAGCTGCGTGAGGTGGCCGCCCGAGATCGCGACGAGGAGCGTGGTCATGGTGCGGCCTCCATGAGGGTGTCCCAGGCGATCTCGGCGATCACCTGCTGGCCCGCCACGGACGGGTGGAAGTGGTCGATCGCCGAGATCTCGGCGGGCGAGAACTCGTAGGCGAACACGGCGCCGCCGTCCGAGATGCAGGCGCTGTCGGCCGCACAGACCTCGGCGATCACCGCGTTCAGCTCGTCCGTGCGCGCCGCGACGGCGTCGCGCCGCTCGGTCGCGGCCGCGTCGGTGGCGGCGGCGTCGCCGAGCAGGTTGCTGCACGACGGGCTGCTGTCCCAGACGTCCCGAGTGCCCTGGTCGTCGCGGCCGACCTCCCACAGCCGGTGGAGGTCGGGGATCGACAGCGCGAGCACGCGGGCGTCCGGCAGGCCATCGCTCAGCGCGGCGAGAAGTGCTGTGTACGACGCCCGGAAGTCCTCGACGCTCGTCATGCCGTCGACGTCGGGGGCGCAAACGTCGTTGCCGCCGAGCAGCACCAGCACGAGTTCGGGCTCGGCCGCGATCACCTCGTCGACGCGCGCGACGGCATCCGCGACCGTGCCGCCGTCCTTCGCGGCGTTGACGGTGTCGGGAACGCTGCCGTTGGCTGCGCCGATGCGCATCGCGACCGAGCCGACGGCGGGTTCGTCGCCGGTGGCCCAGCTCGCGGCGGTGCAGCGCCCCGGCTCGGCGCAGGCGTTGACGCCCAGGGTCATCGAGTCCCCCAGCGCGCCGATCGTGGCGACCTGCGAGAGCGTGGGACTCGACTCGAGTTCGTCGAGGTCGACCGGCTCCGGTGCGGGCGCCCCCGCGCAGGCGGTGAGCACCGCCAGGAGGAGTGCGATCGCGGCGGTCGTCGCGGCTGGTCTTCTCATGCCATCACCCGGCTCGTGTCGTCTCGGTTCCAGGTCCGTGTGCGCGCGCGAGCGATGTCGCGACGGGCGAGCACGTTGGGCAGCGTCCAGCTGACGCAGTACACGGCGAAGGGCACCCAGAGGCCGGGCCGTGCCGCGACCCGACGCGCGAGCCCGCCGCGGGATGCCGCGGACGGCCGCGCGGCATCCTGGTGCTGCACCCGGTCGGGCAGCTCGCGGTTGCCGCGGGCGATGCGCACCGAGCGGCGCAGGTGCGCGCGCATGTCGGCTGCCGAGCGCACGCTGAACGTGTGGTCCGCCAGCATCGCGCGCTCGGCCGGGGCGAAGAGCTGCTGCACGAACCGGTCGTCGGCGATGACGTCGGGCCAGGCGTCGAACCGGGCGCGGCCGGCCCTCGTCAGCGCGTAGACCCCCGAGCCGATGTGGTCGCTCTGGCGGTAGTCGCTGAGCTCCCAGATCCGGTAGTGCTGACGCACGAGCCACGACGCACCCGAGGTGTCGACGTGCAGGCGAGGAGATGCGACCTCGATGCCGGGCGCGTCGAGGGCGTCGGCGAGTGCCAGCAGCGCGTCGGGGTCGATCCGCACGTCGGCGTCGACATAGGCGCGGGGGAAGACGGATGCCGCGTCGTCACCGGCCTGCAGCGCCGCGATCTTCGAGGCCTGCGGCGTCTCGACGACCTGGACGCCGTCGTAGGCGCGTGCGCGGGCGGCGGTGTCGTCGGTGCAGCCGTTCGCCGCGACGATGATCTCGAACTCGTCCCTCCGGCCGGAGTCGCACAGCGCGCCCAGCACGCGGTCGATCACCGCGCCCTCGTCGTGCGCGGGGATGACGATGCTCAGCCGCGCGGTCACCGGCCGGCCTCCGGGGTCCATGCCGGTTTGGGAGCCGCGGCCGTGCGCGATCCCTCGGTGACGACCCACGCGGCGACCGCGAGCAGCATCATGTGCACGAGGAACGACTGGAAGAAGCCGAACGCGTCGAAGAAGAACAGCGCCGCGCTGTAGCCGGCGATCGAGACGGCGAGGGCGAAGGCGAGCAGCGCGTGCCGCGGCTCGGCCGCCCAGCGCAGGGCGTAGACGAGCAGCATGACGACCGGCGCGAGCATGAAGATCGCGTAGCCGATGACGCCGAGTGCGCCGCCTTCCATCAGGATGCTGAGCACCTGGTTGTCGAGGATGAACGAGTTCGCGTCGTCGCCGACGACGATGCGGCTGCCGAACCCCTGCCCGAAGAAGGGGTACTGGCGCACTTCGACGAAGGCCGGTTCCAGGTCGGCGAGACGCCCGGCGCCCGTCATCCCCGCTGAGGTGTACTGCGATGCGATGAGCGTGTCGACGTCGAGGAACGACAGCAGCATCGACTCGACCTGGGCCGGCACGAGGAACATCGCGAGCAGGAGCGCCGGCACCGCGAACGCCGCCAGCAGCAGCGCGACCTTGGGCCGCAGCAGCAGGGTGAGCAGGAACATCACGCCCATCACCACGACGGCCGTGCGCGAGATGGCGGCGACGATGCCGCCGAACACGATGACGGTGCCGATCCCGTACGCGATGCGCCGATTCCACACGTTGCGCGGCCAGATGGCGTACTTGGCCAGGTAGATGAGGATCGGCAGGAACATGCACAGCATGACCGCGAGGGCGATCGGATGCTGCGCCGAGCCGTACGCGCGATTCACCCCGGCCCGCATGGCGTCGCCGCCGTCGTCACGGATCACGACCAGCGGCAGGAAGTTCGCGAGCATCAGGAAGACGTTCGTGCGGGCGACGCGCTCGAAGACGGCGAGGAAGGCCACGATCACGGCCATCCACGTGAGCACCATGAGGAAGCCCATCACCATGCGCTCGCTGGTCAGCATCTGGCGCACCGAGAAGAACACCGACAGCAGGACGCCGAGCTGGAAGAAGCCCGACAGTGCGGTCGTGGCCAGCCCCTCGTTCACCAGCCGCATGCCGTTCGCGATGAACGACACCAGCAGGGTCGCGAGGAAGATACCGATGGGCCAGCCGAAGGCGACGGGGCGCCAGCGCCGTGTCCGGTCGAACAGGAACGCGAGCCCGAGCGCGGCGATCGCGATGAAGATCATGAGGCGGTACGCCTCGAGCGCGAACGGCAGGGGGATCGGCAGCGCGTAGCGGCGGGCCGGGATGAACATGACGGTCGCGGCGAGCAGGAACAGCAGCGCCGGCCACGTGAACAGGATGCGGCGCAGCAGCACGATGAGCGCGATGCCGAGGAGGGCTGCCCCCACCGCGATGGGCGGAAGGAAGATCACCCCGGCGATCACGATCGCGGCGAACAGGACCGCGATCCCGGCGACGGTGCCCCAGTGGGGGCGTCCTCCGTCGCCGGGCGCGACCTGGACAGGTGGAGCGTCGGTCTCGTCGGCGGGTGTGAGGGGCGGTGCGTTTCCGGACGACATGTCGTGGCTCCGAACCCGGGCGACCGACGGCCTACGCGGTCTCGTTCTCGTTGGCGGCGCGCCCGGATCGGCGCGAGGGCGGGCCCGCACCCACGAGCTCGCCGACCTCGGCATCGAGTGCGATGCCGGTGGGCTCGGTCGCGGCGACGCCGGGCTCGGCATCCGTTCCGCTCGCGGGCTCTGCTGCCGCGTCGCCGGCCGCCTTCGTGCGTGCGGCCTTGCGCCGGGCGGAGCGCGAGCGCAGCCCGGCGATGATGAACACCAGGACCACGAAGGCGAGGAACACGCCCACGAAGGTGACGACGACGGGGATGGCCGGGTTCGAGGAGTCGCCCTCGACGGCGTCGCTCGCGCCGAGCGGCTCGATGAGCACGCGCAGCTCGGGTGCGATCTCCTGCGCGTCCTGCTGGGCGACGACATAGGCCGTGAAGGCGGTCGCGGCGGCGCGCGAGATCTCCTCGGCGCGCGGAGCGGTCTCGGCGGTGCCGACGGCCTCGAGCACGGGCAGGTCGTAGCGACCAGGGAAGCGTTCATCCCCGGTGGGCTGCGTCGTGCGTCGCAGCGCCGTGATCGACTCTGTTTCGTCGTCGAGCGGACCGATCTCGGCTTCGACCGTGTCCTGGATCATGTCGCTCGACAGGATGTACGCGTACACGAGCGCGGTCGAGGACATGTCGATGACCTGCGGGTCGGACGTCCCCTGCTCGATGGGGACACCCGGCACCTGCGACTGGTAGAGCCGGTCGGACTCGCTGGTGAGCAGCATGGTCGTGGCGGCCGTCCACGTCTGCTGCGCTCGCGAGACGACCTGCCCTTCGACGATCGCGAAGCCGGCGAAGAACGCGGCCACGGCGGCGACGAGCGCGCCGAAAGCCAGCACCCACTTGTAGTTCCAGAGGACTTGCAGATACTTCGGAGTCTCCATGAGACACCCTCTCTCCGTGTGCTTCCGGACGCAGACCGTCCGAACCCCCAGCACGCCATCGGGCCGTCCACGTCGCGCACCGGATCCCAGATGTGGTGTCGCGACAAGACTTGCACTGCCATAGTCGCCCCGCATTGTTAACGGCGCCCTGTGCGTTTGTTGCACGGGTGTAAAGACTGAGCGACATTCGCCAGCCCGGGTTGTGTCCGTCTTGACGGCTCCCACAGAGTGGTCAGCGAGAGCCGGCATGGCTCCCGTTGGTGGCGGGCCTCGTCCTGGGGGAGGTGGCGTTCTGGCAGTCCTGTACAGCTTCCCGTTTGCGCTCGGCTCGCCGGGCATCGGCTTCACCGCATGGAACCAGGCGAACGAACTGGTGCGCGCCGGAGTCGACGTCCACATCGTCGCCGGGTCGGTCGAGAAGCCGATCGAAGGTGCGGCATCCGTGCGCACGACCCTCACCGTGCGCGGCCGGCGCGTGCCCCACCGCGCGATCGGTCGCGACCGCGCGATGCGCATCCACGATGCCGTCACGGCGGGTCTCGTCGGCCGGCTGCTCGACGGGGGCGCGGATGACGTCGTGCACGCATGGCCGCTCGCGTCGGCCCGCACGCTGCGCGCGGCGCGGCGGCGCGGCATCCCGGGTGTGCGCGAAGTTCCCAACACCCACACGGCGCACGCGTACGAGGTCGTGGCGCGCGAGTACGCGTCGCTCGGCCTGGAGCCTCGTCGCGGCGAGAGCCACACCGTCAACGCGCGCCGACTGGCCACCGAGGAGAGCGAGTACGCCGCCGCAGCCGGCCTGCTCGTGCCGAGCGAGGCCGTCGCCGTCTCGTTCCTGGACCGCGGGTTCGACGACAGCCGGCTGCTGCGGCACCGCTACGGCTGCACGGTGGCCGCACCGCCTGCCCGAGACAGCGGCGGGCCGTTCACCGCGGTGTTCCTCGGCAGGGGCTCGCCGCGCAAGGGCCTCCATACCGCGCTGCAGGCGTGGACGGCGTCGACGGCGGCCGCCACCGGGCGGTTCCTCGTCTACGGACTCCTCGACGAGGACTATGCGGCGCTCCTGGTGCCGCTGCTCGCCCACCCGAGCGTCGAGGTGCGCGGCGTCACCTCGGAGCCGATGCGCGTGCTGGCATCGGCGGATGTGCTGCTGCTCCCGACGGTGGAGGAGGGCAGCGCCCTCGTGACCTACGAGGCGCAGGTGGCCGGGTGCGTGCCGCTCGTCTCGACCGCGGCGGGCGCGGTGATCGACGAGGGCGTGACCGGCTTCACCCACGTCGTGGGCGATGTCGGCACGCTGACAGCGCAGCTCGACCTCTTGATCGCCCGCCCCGACGTGCTCGCCATGATGTCGCGCGCCGCGATGGCGCGTGCGGACGAGCTGAGCTGGGCGGCGGCGATCCAGGCGACCCTCGCGGCCTACCGCGAGGCGGCACGTCTGGTGAGGGGGTCGTCGCATGCCGCGGCCTGAGGACGTGACCCTCGCGATCTGCACGCGCGAGCGACCCGAGATGCTCACCGCGGCGCTCGCCTCGTTCACGGCGGTGACGCCGCCGGGCGTGCAGATCCTCGTCGTCGACTCGGCGTCGACGACGACGGCGACGCGGATCGTGGCGGAGGCGGCAGGCGTCGACTACGTGCGCAGCGACATCAAGGGGCTGTCGATCGCCCGCAACCTGGCGCTCCACACGAGCGACCGCCCGATCGTGGTGTTCACCGACGACGACTGCGCCGCGGTCGACGGCTGGATGGCGCCGATCCTCGAGGGCTTCGACGCGCCGGTCGTCGGAGCGGTGACGGGACGGATGCTGGACCACACGCTCGTCGGCACCCAGCCGTCGCCGCCGCCCCGGCGCTTCACCCGCACGATCGAGGGCATCGACGCCGGGCACGGCGCGATCATGGCGTTCCGGCGCGAGCGGCTCGTCGCGCTGGGCGGCTTCGACCCCGTGCTCGGCGCGGGGCGCCGGCTCGCCGGCGCGGAAGACCTCGACATGTTCTGCCGCATCCTCGATGACGGCGCGCACATCGTCTACGACCCCTCGTGCGTCGTGCATCACGTGCACACCCGCGCGGACGACGCCTACACCGCGCTGCATCACGGGTACGGGCTGGGCCTCGGGGCGCTCACGGCGAAGTGGGTGCGCCTGCGCGCGCTCGTCGGCGTGCGGCTGTTCGCGGTGGCGACCAAGCGCACGCTGTCGCGCGCGGTGCGCAATCGGCGCGAACCGCGGCGACGGGATGCCGACCTCGCACTGTTCCGCGGAATCCTCGGGGGCTTCTTCATCGCCGTGCGCTTCGCGCTCGACGGGCGCGTCTTCGTCGACCACGACCCGCCGGCCCCGATCTCGCTCGGGGTCGAGACACGCAGAGGAGGCGACGACTGATGAGCGCGCACACCGATCTCCCACGCCGGGCCGAGCTCATCAGCTCGCTCGACGAGAAGTACGTGTCGAATGCGGTCACGTTCGCGGCGATGCACGCCGCGGGCACGATGATCGTCGACGGTGCGCCGCTGCGCGGGCCCGACGGCACGCTGGACCGTGCCGCGATCCGACGGCGGGTCGAGCGGCTGAGCTGGTTCGCGCCGGCGATGCGGCAGCGCCTGGTGCCGCCCCTGCTGCGCTTCACGACACCGGCGTGGGTGCCGGTGACGAGCCTCGACCTCGACTATCACGTGCGGTTCGCCGAGGGCATCGAGCCCGACGATCCGACCCGCGTGGAGCGGTTCACGGGGCGGCTGAGCCCGACGATGGATCCCTCGCGCCCGCTGTGGGACTTCGAGTTCGTCGAGCTCGACTCCGGGCGCGTGGCGATCGTCATGCGCTACCACCACGTGGTCGGCGACGCGATGTACGGCCTGCGGATCGGCGATGTGATCGCCGGCACCGCGGCGATGGCCGAGCCGCCCGAGCCGGGGGAGGAGCAGTACCTCGAGCTCGGCATCCCGCCCCGCAACGGCATCGAGGTGCTCGCGCTCGCGTTCGCGCAGTGGCGCTCGCGCCACCCCGGTGTGCGGCAGGCGTGGCGGGCGTACTGGCGCAAGTCGTTCCGCATGCGGCTGCGCCGCTGGGGAGGCCGTCTGCTGCGCCCGGTCAAGAACGCGCGCATCGCGCGGACGGGACTGCTCGACGACGTGCGCGAGGGGCGCCGCTCGGCGTACGAGGCGGTCGATCTCGCGGCAGCCACCCGGCGCGCGTACAAGCTCGGCGGCACGGTGAACGACCT
Organism: Microbacterium sp. ZW CA_36; assembly: GCF_044987475.1. Lineage (NCBI taxonomy): Bacteria > Bacillati > Actinomycetota > Actinomycetes > Micrococcales > Microbacteriaceae > Microbacterium > Microbacterium sp. ZW CA_36. The sequence continues at coordinate 3,113 of NZ_JBJDRL010000088.1, read as the reverse complement.
GGTGACGGCGGCGACCCTGGTCGCGATGGCGCGCCAGCGGCCCGACGCCGAGACCCTGTCGATCCTCGTGCCGATCTCGCGGCGCGGAGCGGGTGACGGCGGGGTGCGCAACGACATCAGCGTCGTCAAGGTGGCGGTGGCGGCATCCGCCCCGCTCGAGCAGATCGTGCCGAGCGTGCGCGCGCAGGTGCAGGCTGCGGTGGAATCCGGCGGCTCGGTGGTCGAGGGTGCCGAGGATTGGGTGGGCTACGCCACCTCGGTGACCTGGGGTCGCGACGACCGCTTCTTCGGCACCGCCGCCGTCGAGACGGTGACCGGCTGGCCGGCGGGCGATCCGCGCGACGAGGTGGCGTGCCTGGCGTGCTCGTACCGTCGCGAGCTCGTGATCAGCGTCACGGCGCGCTCGTCGGTCGACCTGCCCGCGCTGATGGCGGTCTACCGCGAGCTGCTGGCGCCGGTGCCGGTCGCCGCCGGCGCCCCGGGCGGCGCCCCGGCCGGCGCCCCGAGCGGCGCTTCGGGCCGTGTGGATCCTGTCGCGGGGGTAGCGGGATGAGCCGCCTCCGGAGCGCGCTCGCGTCGGTGTTCGACCCGCGCACGCTCGTGCACGGTCTGCGCCTGGCGCACTTCCACGGCTACTCGTTCGTGCGGCAGGTGCCGCTGATCCGGATGGGGCCGGGGGTGTCGATGGCTCCGAACGTGTCGTTCCGCAACGGGGAGCGCATCTCGATCGGCGCCGGCACGCACATCGGCGAGTTCAGCCTGATCTGGGCGGGCAACCAGACCGGCCGCATCGAGATCGGCGAGAAGTGCCTGTTCGCCCCGCACGTGATGGTGACGGCGTCGAACTACGGGGTAGAGCGCGGCCCGGTCCCGATCATGGACCAGCCGAAGATCGAGAGCGACGTCGTGATCGGTGCGGGCTCGTGGCTCGGCGCGAACGTCGTGGTGCTGGCGGGCGTGACGATCGGCGAGGGCGCCGTCGTCGCTGCAGGGGCAGTGGTGACGAAGGACGTTCCGGCGTTCGCGATCGTCGGAGGGGTTCCGGCGCGCGTCATCGGCGAGAGGCCATCCGGCCAGAAAGTGGGGATGAGCAGTGGGGAAGCTCAGCAGTAGCGCCAGGTCTTCGGCGCGCGGGAGGAAGCACTCGACACGGGGGATGCGGTTCGCGGGACTGGCGGTGGGGACCGCCGTCGTGGCGTCGCTCATCGGCGGTGGCGCGGCGTCGGCATCGTTCGCCGCCGGCGAGACGGCGGGCGTGTACACCGTCAGCTTCCGATCGATGGACGGGATGGATGCCGCGCTCACGGGCATCGCCGCAGAGCCCGACGCCGTCTACGACAGCGTCGTGAAGGGCTTCACGGGATACCTCACAGCCGACGAGGTCTCGCTGCTGCGGGTGTCGCCGACGGTGCGGGGGATCTCGTCCAACAAGGTGGTGACCGGCGCCGCGCAGACGGTGCCGCCCGCGGTGGGCACGGTGGAGGCCGATCTGCCGCCGACGAGCGCCACATCGGCCGGTGCGTGGGACGGCCCCGGGCTCGCCATCATCGACTCGGGCGTGAGCGTGCACTCCGATCTCAACGTCGCCCGGCAGATCAACTGCTTCGGCAGCGGCGACGGCACCGACGCGAACGGGCACGGCACCGGCGTCGCCGGCGCCGCGGCGGCGATCAACAACAGCGTGGGGCTGGTCGGCATCGCGCCGGGCGCGCCCATCACATCGGTGCGCGTGCTCGACAACAAGATGCAGGGGACGCTCGCCACCCTCATGTGCGGCCTCGAGTGGGTGATGGACAACCACGAGCGTTACGACATCGCCGTGATGAACATGAGCATGCAGTTCGGGCAGGCCGACGACGGCAACTGCGGGTACACCAACGGCGACGTCATCCATCAGGCGATCTGCGCGCTCGTCGACGACGGCGTGGTCGTGGTCGCGGCGGCGGGCAACTCGACGCGCGACCTGGCGCAGTACTCGCCGGGCAACTTCGACGAGGTGATCACCGTCACGAACGTCGCCGACTACGACGGCAAGCCGGGCTCACGCGCCGCGAAGCTGTGCACCGAGTCGTCGGCTCCGGTCGACGACACGATCAACCCGAAGAGCAACTGGGCGGTGAGCGCTGCCGATCGTGCGCACACGATCGCGGCTCCCGGCACGTGCCCGTACACGACGAAGAAGGGCAACCGGTACGGCTACATCGCGTCGGGGACGAGCATGTCGGCGGCGGTGATGTCGGGCGTCGTGCTGGCGTGCTTCGCCGAAGGCTCGTGCGAGGGTCGCACGCCGCGGGAGGTGTTCCAGATCCTCGAGGCGCAGGCGCAAGCAGCCGCGACCACGCGCGGCAAGCGCTTCGCCGGCGACCCGCTCAGCCCGATCTCCGGGCGGTACTCCGGCTGGCTGGCGTCGACGGTGCCCACGGGCATCACCCCGACCCCGACCCCGACTCCCACGCCGACGCCGACGCCCACACCGACGCCGACGCCGACTCCGACGCCGACCCCGACGCCGACGCCGACGCCCACGCCGACCCCGACGCCGACTCCCACGCCTGACACGCAGGCGCCGAACGCGACGATCACCGCGCCCGCGGCAGGTTCGACGGTCTCGGGTACCGTCACGGTGCGGGTGGTCGCCACCGACAACGTGGCGGTCACCGGGGTGACGCTGTGGTCGGGTGCGACGAGGCTCGGCACGCTGGCGAAGCAGTCCGACGGCTCGTGGAGCGGCAGTCTGTCGTCGCGCAGCTACCCGAACGCGACCTACCCCGTGCATGCGCGGGCGGTGGATGCCGCGGGCAACACCGGTTACAGCCCAACGATCTCGCTGACCCTGCGCAACTGACCCCGCCCCCGGTCGTTGAGCGGAGGGCGCTCCAGCGCCCTGCCCCTCGGTCGTTGAGCGGAGGGCGCCCCAGCGCCCGCAGTCGAAACGCGTCGGCGTCGCTCGTAGGTGAGGCGCGTTTCGACTCGCTCGTCCCTCGCTCGCTCAACGACCGGGGGCGGGGTCAGTTGCGCAGGGTCAGCGAGATCGTTGGGCTGTAACCGGTGTTGCCCGCGGCATCCACCGCCCGCGCATGCACGGGGTAGGTCGCGTTCGGGTAGCTGCGCGA
>NZ_JBJDRL010000087.1:0-12566 GCF_044987475.1 Microbacterium sp. ZW CA_36 | reverse complement strand
GGCTCGACGGTTGGGGGCGTTTCGACTCGCAGGCTCGCTCAACGACCGGGTGGGGTGGCTCGACGGTTGGGCGCGTTTCGACTCGCAGGCTCGCTCAACGACCGGGTGGGGTGGCTCGACGGTTGGGGGCGTTTCGACTCGCAGGCTCGCTCAACGACCGGGAGGGTTGTTCGACGGGCCGGCGCGTTTCGACTCGCTCGTTCCTCGCTCGCTCAACGACCGGAAGGGGCGGAGGGGAAGGGTGCGGCGGTCAGCGGGCGGGGCGACGGCGCGCCGCGAAGACCACGTACGTGCCGGCGACCAGCACGGCGCTGCCCAGACCCAGCGCCCAGTAGGGGAAGCCGGGGATGTCGGGGCGCTGGCCGGCGGCATCCATGTCACGAATCGGAGTGGGGAGGATGCGCTCTCCGGTCACGAGGATGCGGTGGGTGTTGATGCCGAGGGGAGTGCAGGTCACGAGGGTGACGAGATCGGCGCCGCGCTGCGCGTAGAGGGTCTCGGTCTGCTCGGGCTCGACGACCTTCGTGTCGGTCACCTGGTAGGTCAGCACCTCGCCGAAGACCTCGATCGTGAAGGTGTCGCCGACGGCGACCTTGTCGAGGTTGGTGAAGAGCTCGGCGTCGGCGAGGCCGCGGTGACCGGTCAGCACCGAGTGCGTGCTCGCGCCGCCGATCGGCAGCGCAGTGCCCTCGAGGTGGCCGATGCCCTTCGCGAGGGTCTCGTCGCTGGTGCCGTGGTAGATCGGCAGGTCGACGTCGATCGACGGGATCTTGATGCGGGCCATCAGGCCGGTGTCGTCGGCATGCAGGAGCTGCTCGTATCCGGTGTCGGCGCCCGCCTCGGCGAGGGGCTTGTTCTCGCCGGCGGCGACCACCGACGTGCCGTCGACCAGCGCGTCGTTGTAGGCGACGGCATCCTGAATCGCGGCGTGACGTGACTCGACCGTGAGATCCCGCACGGTCGCGGAGTAGGCGTCGATGCGCTGCGACTGCTGGTACTGCGTGAACCACGCCGCGGTCGCGGGATAGAGCAGCACCGCGATGCCGAGTAGAAAGCCCAGAGCGAGGGCGGCGGCCGACCACGGCATGCGCCGCCGCGCACGCCGCCGCGACCGGTCCCGCAGTGGCGGTTCCGGTCGCGTCGGTTGCTGGAACGTGAGAGTCACACAGGTCTTTCGGGTGAGGTGGACGGTGGCGGGCGCAAGGGGGAGGGGGGCCCGCCACCGTCCGGTTCACCGCCGTCGGGCGACGGCGGCGAATCGGGTCAGGCGTTCGCCTTCGCGCGACGGCTGATGAGCACCGCCGCACCGACGGTGATGGCCACGAGAGCCGCGCCGCCGACACCGAACCACAGGGCGCCATCACCACCGGTGAGCGGCAGCTCCCACGCGGGGACCTGCTCGTTCTCGACCTTGACGAAGTTGACCGAGGTCGTGGCCTGGCCGGCCACGACCTGCACCTGACGCGCCGTGGCGTCGAGCACGTAACCCGCGGGGGCGGCCGTCTCGACCAGCCAGTACGTGCCCGGGCGCAGCGCCGGGATGTTCAGCAGGCCGCCGTCGGCGGTGATCCACTCGCTCGCACCCGCGACGGTCACCGGCTTGGTGCCGGCCTCGTCAAGGAAGAGCTTGAACTTCGCACCGGTGAGCGGAACCTCGGGGTTCGCGTCGGTCTTGGCGTACTTCAGCACACGCAGCTGACCCACCGTCGTCGTGGTGGATGCCGTCAGCTCGCTGTCGTTCACGACGCTGATCGCGTCGTTCTCGATCACGCCGTTGGCCGGGATCGCCTTGACCTGCGTGAGCACGGTGAAGGTGACCTGGCCGCCCTGGGCACCGGCGAGCTTGGTGAGGCCCGATGCGGTGAAGGTGACGGCCAGTTCGTTCGCACTCACCGGGGCGATCGTGTAGTCAGCAGCGACGAGCGCGACAGGGGCGTTGCTGCCGTCGGTCGCGGTGACCGAGGACGGGGCGACGCCGAAGGCGGTAGCCTGTGCATCGGTGACGAACGCGAGCTGAGCCGGGTCGACCTGGTCGCGCACGACGAACTCCGAGAGCTCCTCGCCGTCGGCGAGCACGGGCACGCCGGCCACGATCTGCCAGCGGACGAGATCGCCGAAGGCGAGCTCACCGGCGGTGGGCGCGACGACCGTCTTCTCGAGGTCGGTGACGGCGTTCTTCGGGTAGACGTGGACGTCGTAGATCCACTCGTTCGGGTTCTCGGCGTCGGGGCCGGTCGGGAACGGGATGGTCACGAGGAACGGCTCGGCCGCGTCGGTCACCGTCGAGGGCGAGTTCGTCTCGGTCACGAGGTACAGCGCGTACGGCAGGTTCGCCGTGGCGACGCCGCCGTTCGCGGTCGTCACGGTGGTGACGGTCGTGAGACCCGCCGTGGTGGCGGCGGCGATCGGGTCGGCCGCGTCGGCGATCGCCTCGACGGCATCCCAGCCTGCCGTCGAGGTGAGCGCGGGCGTGGTCACCTTCTGAATGGTGAACTCGACGCCGTCGAGCCCGATGCCGGTGAAGCCCGGGATCTTCTCGCCGGTGCCCGGGTCGAGGGGGCTGTCGGCGGTGCGCTCGTACTTGTGGATGGTCAGCGTGCCGGACTGGCCGGTGATGTCACCGACGCCGTTGGGCGTGGTCGCCGACGCGGGAGCCGTCACGGCGACGGCCCCGAGGATCCCCAGTGCGAGTGCGCCGATGGCGGCGGTCACCCGCTTCGAAATGGACGTGTTCATGTTGATCTACTTCCCCAGAAAGTCGGTCAATGGTGCTTCGGATGGATGATTCGAAAAGGTCAAGTCTCGTCGGATCGGGTCAGGCGGTTCCTCGCTTCACTCGGCGGGCGGCGCGCCATGCCGCCACGGCGATGACCGCCGAGACGATGGCTCCACCCAGGAGCAGGAAGGCGTCCGACGCGGTGCCGCCGGTCAGCGGCAGCACGACCGCGGGCACCTTGTCGTTGACGAATCGGTAGGTCGCCTGCTCGCCGGCGGCGACCTGGACCTCGGTGGACGCGACGTTCTCCCAGTTCGCGTGGACGGCGGGGTCGGTGCCCGGCTTCAGCTTCTGCAGCCCCAGGTTGCGGTAGGCGATCGTGCCCGAGTCATCGGTCTCTGCCAGCGTGTACGTGTGCGCGGGACGCACCTCGAACGTGTTGCCGGCGCTCGCCGTGGTCGCTCCCGCCGTCTGCAGCGCGGCGAGCGTGAAGCCCGACGCCGGTGTGCCGGTCAGCGTGAAGTCGGCGGGCACCAGACCCGAGCCGTCCGCGGTCTTCTTCAGCAGCGTGAGCTTCGCGGTCGTGTTGGTGACGGTGCAGGTCACCTTCTGGCCGAGCGGCACGGTGACCTTGGCGTTCGTCACCGCGACCGTCGTGGTCGTGCCGGTGAGCACGCACTGCCAGCCGGATGATGCCGGGACGTACGTGTCGGGTCCACCCGACTCCGACAGCGTGTACGCCGCGGCGGGCGAGACGCTCGCGGTCACGGGCGTCGAGGCGCTGTAGGTGCCCTTCGGTCCGGTGAGCGCGCCGGACGGGGCCTTCGCCTCGAGCGTCCACACCGACGTCGCCGCGGTGCCGGGCGCCGCAACGACCTTCACGAGATCGAGCGTCTGCGTGCAGGCGACGGTGTTCGTGAACTCGAAGACGTTCGCGCCGCCCACGAGGGTCGCGGTGTAGTCGCCCGTCGTCAGATCGAACGGCAGCCCGGTCGACTGGCTGTTGCCCGCCGTCAGCTGCTGCGACGTCAGCACGCAGCCCGGCAGCAGCTGGGCGTCGATCGTGGCGGTCTCGCGCAGGGCGAGCTGCTGACCGATCGAGAACCCGCTGTACGCGGTGCCCCACTTCGGCGACGGCGTCTGGCCGATGCCCGGCGTCGCGGCGAGTCCCGCCGGAACCGCCGGGTCGCCCGCGTTGCCGCGCTGGTAGTACGTGCCGACGGTGGTGCCCGCCGAGTCCTTCACGACCCAGGTCTTGTTCGCCTGCACCGTGGCCGCCTGGCCGTTGACGACGGTGCAGACCACGGCGTCGCCCACGGCGAGGCCGGTCAGCGAGAACGTCGCGGCGTTCGGGATGCCGGTGATCGGGGCGCCGTTCTTCAGGCACGTCACGCTCTCGACCGACCAGCCCGGCTTCGCCGTCTCGGTGATCGAGACGTTCGCGGTCTGGGACGCACTCGTGAAGGCGATGCGCCACGGCTGCGGAAGGGAGCCGCCGGTCACCGTCGTCTGCGCGCCCGCCGGCGTCATCGTGCCCGCGCCGGTCTTGGTGGGCGTGAACGTCCAGCCTGCGGCATCCGTCAGTGTTCCGTTGCCCGCGCGCTCCTGCTTGCGCACCTGCACGGTCGCCTCGCAGGTGAGCGATGAGGCCAGGTTGCCGAGCTGGGTCGCGACGACGTCCCAGCTGGTCGGGATCGCGAAGTCGGCCTGGCCGATCGGGATGCCGCCGTTGGCGGTCCACTGCACCGGTCCGGTGACCGACGCGAGGTTGTACGGCGTGTTCGGGTTGAGGTAGTCGCCGACGCCGAACGTGATCATCTGCGTGCCCTGCGCCTTGACGAGGTTGGCCGACAGGATCGCCTCTTCGATGCCGCGCAGGTCGGTCCACGAGCCGTTGCCCGAGCCGCTGCGGTAGCGGGTGGGGTTGCCGTCGGTCAGCATGACGGCGATGTCGTAGTCGGCGCCGGCGACCTGCTCGATGCCGCGATCCCAGTTGGTGTACTGCGTGCCCGATACCGAGATGCCGTTGATCGTGGAGTTGATCGACGAGAGGTTGCCGCTCGTCACCACGGTCGGGTTCATGACGGTGGCCGCGTTGTTGCCGAACTGGAAGATGCCGAGCGACACGCCCTTGCCGGCGAACGCCGCCGCGAAGGCCTTGGATGCGGTGCGCGCGCCGTTGAGACCCTCGTTGTTGTTGTAGGTCATCGAGGTGGACGTGTCGACGATCAGCGCGACCTTGAGGCCCGGCGTGCACGTCGGCGCGAAACGGGGGTTGTCGATCGTGGGGATCATCTCGGTGCCGTAGTGGTTCCACCGGTTCGAGGTCGACACGGTGCGCGAGAGGGGGAGGCCGGGGTTGCCGACGCGCGAGTTGCTCGGCATGTTGCCGGTGCCGGTGGTGGGCACCTGGTACGGCGTCTGCGACCGGGTGATCGCCGGTGTGCGGAACGCGTACGGCGTCGCGGCGAAGCGGTCGGTGTTGTTCGACGAGTCGGTGTTGTCGCCGGTGACCAGGTATTGGCTGAGGAACGCATCGGGGCCAGCGGTCGCCGTCGGCACCACCCAGTAGCGCGAGCCGTTCGACGCCGGCGCGTTGGCGAGCACGAAGCTGCAGTCGCCGTCGGCGTCGGTCGTGCAGGTCGCGACGACCGTGCTGCCGTACGTCGCGCCGCCGTCGACCGTGGTCTCGTTGCGCAGCTCGAGTGCGATGCCCGCGGTGGCCGAGGTCGTCGTCTGCCCGCCTGCGGCGTCGCGGAGGGCGCGCAGGTTGACCGTGACCGCGGCGCCGCCAGACGGGATCGACGGCGCCGCGAGGGGCGCGATCGCCTGCGTGGCGCCTGCCGCGGCGGACGTGTCGACCGACGTCGCCGGCGCCACCGATGGCACGGCGAGGGCGGGTGCGAGCCCGCCGAGCACGAGGCCCGCCGAGAGCACAGTCGCGGCGACCGCACCGGCCGAGCGCCGCGTACGGCGGCGGTTTCGGGCGTGCTGGCGCATTTCGCGGCGCGATGAAGCGTCGTGGTTCATATCGGTGCCCCCCAGAGGCATCGCTCAAGAAGGCAGCCCCAAACCCGACGCGCCCCCACGGCGCACGGGCTCTGCCCTCAGAATTGCCGCGTTTCGCGAGACCGCCGGTGAACTTCGGGTACCCGGCGTCGCGGCGAAAGGCGACGTTCCTGAACCTAGGGGTGCCGATCGAAACGGTTCAAGTCCATTACGCGACTTGAGGAGAAACCGCGCTGATCTTGAGGTTCGGCCGCGGCCCGCAACGCCGGTGCGCAACCGGACAAGGGAGCCCGCCAAAGCTATGCCGGACGGGGGATATGTCTCCTGTTGATGGCGGTCACATCACGGGATGCCGACGAGCGCGTCACCGATCCACGCCACGACGCCATCACCTCGAGCCGCGATCGCGACGGGGCCTGCGGCATCCGTCCCCTCCGCGCAGCCCACCGCCGACGCGACACCGGACATGTCGGCGGCCACGCGCGCAATCGCGATGCCGGCGCAGTCGTCGGCGTGATGCGCGACCAGGATGTCGGAATCGTCGACCGCCACCGCCAGTGCGCGCTCGGGAGCGAGCGCGGCCCACTGCCCGGCCGACCATGACCACGCCCGCCCGTCGCACACCAGTGCGACCACGTCGCCGGACGCGTGGAGTCCGAACGCTGCCGGGCACGGCGCGGGAACGGGGCCGGACGGCAGCTGCACGGACCCGGCATCGCGCAGGTCCACGTAGCGCGAGGCGGCGAGGACGTCGGGGTAGGAGTCCCAGAACTCGCCGCGGGTGTAGGTGCGCAGCGCCTGAGGCTCGCAGCCGGCCGTGGCGCCGACAAGCTCGGCGTCGCGGGCGGAGAAGGCCTCGAGCGTCTGCACCTGAGCGATGCCGAGGTAGGCCGGCGTCACGTCGGTCCAGGTCACGCCCTGGTCGTACGAGCGCTCGACGACGGGTGCGGGGCCGGCGCACGAGCCGGCGGTCGCGCGCCACCAGACCTCGGAGCCGATCGCGAGCATGCGGGCCTGTGTGAGGTCCACGGCGCTCGCCGTGGGCGTCGGCGTCGGCGTCTGGGTCCGAACCCCCACCGAGAAGGTCGGCGCCGGCTGGGCCTCGCCCTGAGCGGCGTCAGGATGGGCGTGCTGGTACGCCGCCCATGCGAGCACCGCCACTACGACGACGAGCGCGAGCACTCCCGTGATCGCGAGCCACCTCGCCGCGCCGAACCGTTTCATGGGGCCGGTGGCTCAGGGCAGCGGGTCGTTGCGGCCGGGGGCGGTCGACGAGCCGCCCGCCTGCCGCACGATGTCGTCGATCGTGAGCCCCCCGTTCTGCGGGGTCGCTCGTGACTCCTCCGGCGGCGTCGCCGGCATCGACCGCACCGGCGCCGAGACGGAGGGAGCCGCCTGAGGCGCCGGGCGAGCAGCCGCGGGAGTCTGGCGCGCCGGAGCCGCAGCGGGCTGAGCGGCACTGGGCTGAGCGGGCGCGAAGGTCGCCGCGGGCGAGCTCGCGGGAGCAGGCTTCTCGGCCTGCGCGGACTTCGGGGGCTTGGTGCGCTTGGTCTTCTTCGCCGGAGCCGCGTCGACGTACCCGTACGAGCCGTAGCCATAGCCGTAGGCGTAGGAGTCCGGGCCCCGCGTGGGAACCATCGTCATCGCGATGCCCGCGATGTGCGCACCCGCGGTCTGTAGCGCGTCGATCGCCCCCGACAGCTGATGGCGGTTGGTGTGACCGGCCGACACGATGAGAATGGCCCCGTTGGTCTGCTTCGCCAGGATGGAGGCATCCGTCACGGGGAGCAGGGGAGGGGCGTCGCACAGCACGATGTCGACGTCGCGCTCGAGCGCCTCGAGCAGCTGGCGCATGCTCTTCGAGCCGAGCAGCTCGCTCGGGTTCGGCGGGATCTTGCCGGCGGGCAGCACGTAGAGGCTGCGGTTGCCCCACGGGAGCATCACGTCGCTCAGGCGCGCGCGGCCGATGAGCACGTCGGTGAGACCTGCGCCGCCCTCGATGCCGAGGTACTCGGCGACCTTGGGCTTGCGCAGATCGGTGTCGAGCAGCGCCACCCGCTTGCCCGCGTCGGCGAGTGCGATCGCGAGGTTGATGGCGGTCGTCGACTTGCCCTCGCTCGGCACGCTCGAGGTGATCACGAACGACGCGCGCCCCTCGTTCTCGAGGAACTGCAGGTTCGTGCGCATCGACCGGAACGACTCGGCGCGCGGGCTGAGCGGATCGGCGTGCACGATGAGCGGCCGCTCCTTCGCCCTCGGGTCGAACGCGATGGCGCCGATGATCGGGCGATCGCTGACCTGCTCCACGTCGCGCGGCGTGCGGATGCGCGTGTCGAGCACCGCGCGCAGCACCGCCACGCCGATGCCGAGCGCGAGCCCCACCAGGGCGCCCAGCGCCAGGTTCAGCGGCACGTTCGGGCTGGAGGGTTTGAGCGGAGGCAGCGCGTCCTTCACACGTTCGAGGCTGACCGGGCTCGTGTCGGTGCCGTTGGGTGTCTCGAGCTGCTCCACGACGGCCGTCAGCGACATCGCGAGCGCGTTCGCGGTCTCGGCGGCGCGTACCGGATCCGTATCGGTCACGGTGATCGTGATCAGCGTCGTGTTGAGCGCGGCGGATGCCTCGACCCGCGCGCCCAGGTCGTTCGCCGTCGTGCCGAGCCCGAGCTCGGCGATCACCGGGTTCACCACGATCGGCGTCGTGACGAGGTTCGTGTAGGTCTGCACGCGAGACTGCGTGAAATTCGATCCCTGCTGCAGATCCTGGATCGTCGAACCCGACTGGGTCGACACGAAGACCGTGCTCTGCGCCTCGTACTGGGGGGTGCGCGTGAGCGACCAGGCTGCGGCGATGCCGATGCCCACAAGGGTCGCCACGACGATGATGACCCAGTTCTTGCGGAGGATCCGGATGTAGTCGGTGAGCTCCATGTCGCCTCTCGCGGGGGTGCCGGTGTGCTCCGTGAATTCTTACACAGGGCCAGGTCGAGGCTTGGAACGGGTTACGTCAGCGCTGCGCGCACGGTCGCCGCGACCGCCGTCACGGCGGGCTCGAGCTGCTGCGCCGACAGCAGGTAGGTCTCCCACGGCTGCCGGTACGGGTCGATCACATCGTCGTCGTCGGGATCCTCCGGTGGCGGCACGAGACCGCGATACGACGCGACGACGGATGCCGCGGCCCGCAGCTTCTCGGACGGTGAGCCGGCGGCATCCGCCGCCGCCCGCAGCTCGTCGGCGGGCACGGCTGCGGCCAGTCGAGCGAACTCACGGATGGTGAACGTCGAACGCAGGCGAGACGGCGCCAGCTCGGCGATGGCACGGCGATGCACGCGCGTCATCGCGAGGATCAGGTCGGGCGTGTCAAGGTGCTGTTCGGTGAGGAACCGCGAGCGGTGGGCGTCGGTCTCGTCGGCGGGCACGCCGAGCGCCCGCGCGATATGCGCCGCCTCGGCCGTCATCGGCGCCGCGGGCAGACCGCGCGTGCCGGCGCTCGCGACGTAGGGAGCGAGGTCTGCGAGCCGTGCGCGCAGCAGCTGCTCGGCGAGCGGCGAACGGCAGATGTTGCCCGTGCAGACCGTGAGGATCGCGAACAAGGGGATGCCTCCACGGGGCGGGTAACGTAGGCGCGTGCCTGACCAGCCTAGCGACGCCACGCCCACGGTCGACGTGTGGGCGATCCAGCCGCCGGCCGCCGCGATCGTCGACGCGGACGGCGCCGACGCGCCCGTGGACGAACCGGAGCCGCGCCGCTCCCGTCGCGCATCGCACGAGGCTCGCACCGACTGGCGCCTGGGCGGACGCACCGTGCTGCGGTGGCGCGAGGGGCTGCTGGCCGTCGCGCTGGTGTCGCTCGGCGCCGCCGTGCTGCTCGGGTCGCTCGTCACCACGGTGTGGGATTCGCCGTGGGCTGCGGCATCCGCCACCGTCATCATGTGGCTCGGGATGCTGGGCTCGATCGTCTGGGCGTTCACCCGGTCGCGACCGATCGGCCTGCTGCGGCTGCGCGCCATCGATCTGCTCTACGGGCTGGTGCTGGGCGCACTTCTGCGCACGACCCAGGGGTGGATCGAAGGACTGGATGGCAGCGCGGCGACGCTGCCGACCCTGCTGCAGGTCGACGGCTCGTGGGCGCTCTCGACGGTCGCTCTCGACGTCGTGGCACCGGTCGTGGTCGCGCCGCTCGTCGAGGAGTTCTTCTTCCGCGCCGTGGTGCTCGTCGCGCTTTACACCGTGCTGCGGCGCCCGTTCGGCAAGCTCACCGCCGGGCTCGTGGCCGCGCTCGCCTCGACCGCGTTGTTCGTGCTGGTGCACGGCATCTCGGGCGACGGCGACGCGAGCGGCGTGGTGTCGCTCTCGCTTCTGGGGATGGTATGCGCGCTGCTGGTGCTGCTGACCGGGCGCATCTGGGGAGCCGTGCTCGTGCACGCGGTCTACAACGCCTCGTACGTGGGTTTGGGCCTGCTCGTAGGCGCAATGACCTAGGTCTTTGGGCATTTCGCGTGGGCTCAATTTGTCCCCCGAATGGGGGACATTTCGCATCTCGCCTTCAATATGTCCCCCGAAAGGGGGACATTGGGACATCTCGGATCGTCTTGTCGCCCTTGTGGGGGACACGCAGTTTGTGTTTTGTCCTCCGTTCGGGGGACAGGTGCGACAATTTGTTACTTTCTGGAAACCCTGGCCCTCTCGCCGAACTCTCAGAATGCGATAGCGTGTGACACGTCGGGCGACCGGGGAGCGCTTGCCCGACACAAATCCCCCCAGCCGATGACGTGCCAATTACTCGGGAGATCTCTGCCATGTTCAAGAAGACTTTCGCCGCGATTGCTGTCGCCGGCCTGCTGGTTCTCGGCGGCGCCGGTGCGGCATCCGCCGACTACACGCCTGACCCCCCGACAGTTGTCGTGAGCGACACCACGCCGGCTGTGGGTCAGACCATCACCATCACGTTCAACAACCTGAACGTCCCCTTCGTCCGCATCACGGTCACCCCCGGCCAGGGCGTCACCCTCGCATCGCTGGTCCACGCCGCAGGTAGCGGCGGGGTGGAGAAGCAGGTCGTCGACGGCTCGGCTTCGGTCCAGTTCACGGCCAGCCAGACCGGCACCTACGTCGTCACCGCCGTGGACGGCGAGGGCAACGTGGTTGCCACGCAGACGATCACCGTCGGGACTGCCGCTGCCGGCGGTGGCTCGGCCCAGCTGCCCGCCACGGGTGGCGAGGTTCCGGGTGCGTTCATCTGGCTCGGCGTCGGCGCCATCGGCCTCGGCGGCATCGCTGTCGCGGCTGCGGTCGCCCGTCGTCGCGCTGCTGCCAACCGCTGACCTACGACATCACGAAGACCCCGGGCTCCGGCCCGGGGTCTTCGTCTTTTTCCGCAGCACGAGGGGTGCGATGGTGAACGACGGGGCCGATGTGTCGGTAGATGCGCCGGGTCGCCGGCGCGCGTGGCGACATCCATGGGTGGCACTGGCGGTGGCGGCCGTCGGCGCACTGCTCGCCGCGGCGGTGATCCTCTGGCTCCCGTCGGTGCACGCGGTGATCTGGGCCTGGCCGCTGATCCTGGTCGCGTTCGTCGACCTGGTGCTGCTGTCGGCTCCGCTGCTCGGCGCGGTCATCGTGGCCGCGCGGGTGACGCAGGAGCGGTTCACGTTGGCCACCGGGTTGCGCGGATTCTCGTGGATCGACGTCGTTGCTGGGCTGGGCGTCGGGCTCGTCGCGCGAGCGCTCGTGGAGCTCGTCGCGCCCTCCACCGGTGGCCTCGGGGGCGGGCTGATCCCGGATGACTCGAGCGTGATGGCCGCGATGATCGTCACCCTCGCGGGCGCCGTTCTCGTCACTCCCGTGATCGAGGAGCTGTTCTTCCGCGGATTGCTCCAGCGCTCGTTGGGTGATGCGCTTGAGGGCGCGGGGCGGTGGGTCGCCGGTCCGGTGGCCGTGCTCTTCTCGACGGCGCTGTTCGCGGGACTGCACGCACTTGCGGCAGGACCGTTCGTCCCCGTCGGCCTGCTGCTCGGCACCGTCGCTGTGGGGCTGGGGTGCGGCGTGCTGACGCTGCTGACCGGCAGGCTCGCCGGGGCCTTGACGGCGCACGTCGCCTTCAACGCGGTCGGGGCTGCGCTGCTGATCTGGTGAGGCGGCGGGGCGCAGCATCCGTTCCTCTTATATAGAGGGATCGCGAGGTGCGGCTGTCGGCGGGGGATTCGAGTCAAGCGGATATGAACAGAGATTCGAATGTCGGAGGTTGGTGAGATGCTTCAGATATGAACATTCTCACCGATCTGCGGGGCCGGCTCGACCGGCTCGCGGCATGGTCGGAGCTGGATGTCGATGCTGAGGCGCTCCCGTCGAGCGCGGCGCGGCTGAGCGATTCGTCGGTGCTCGAGGTCCTCGCCGAGGTCGGCGCGATCGCAAACGACGCCGACCGGTTGCAGGCGGTGCTCGCCGGAGTCGCGGCCACGAGGTCCTCGCGCGAGCGCGGTCAGGGTGGACTCGCCGCGGGGCAGGGGTTCTCCACGCCCGAGAAGCTGATCCAGTCGATCACCGGCGGCACGAGGGCCGAGGCTGTGCGCCAGGTGCGCGTCGGCAAGTCGCTCGTGGAGGGGACGGATGCTGCGCCTCCGGCGGTCATGCCGGGTGGCGACGTCTCGGGGGTTCCGGTGCTTCCGGGGTTCGGTGCCGACGGGGTCGGCAGCGGCTCGGGCGATGGACATCCGGGGGCCGTCGCGGACGACGAGGTCGGCGGTGTCATGCCGGATGAGACGCCGGTGCGGGTGGGGCCGTGGGATGAGCCGCTGCGGCGGGGACTGCTCGATGGGCGGCTGACGACGGCACAGCATGACGC
>NZ_JBJDRL010000086.1:0-13154 GCF_044987475.1 Microbacterium sp. ZW CA_36 | reverse complement strand
CCCCGAAGGACTCCACCGATGACCGTCCCCGCCACCGCTCACGTCAACGCCCCCGCGATCGCTTCCGCACCCGTGACCGTTCC
The DNA here is from genome assembly GCF_044987475.1 of Microbacterium sp. ZW CA_36. Lineage (NCBI taxonomy): Bacteria > Bacillati > Actinomycetota > Actinomycetes > Micrococcales > Microbacteriaceae > Microbacterium > Microbacterium sp. ZW CA_36. Next base: position 13,071 of record NZ_JBJDRL010000086.1, on the reverse strand, counting down.
TGCCGAGCTGGTCGTGCTCGACATGGCCGGCACGACCGTGCGCGACGACGGCATCGTCGAGCGCGCCTTCGAGCGTGCCGCATCCGAGACGGGAGTGGCCGAGCGGATGCCGTGGCCCGATGCTCTCGACTACGTGCGACGCACGATGGGACAGTCCAAGATCGACGTCTTCACGCATCTCGCGGGCGGCGACGTCACCCGCGCCGAGCGGGCGACCGCCGCGTTCGAGCGCGCATACGCCGCGCTCATCGCGGAAGAGGGCGTGGCGCCGATCGCCGGAGCCCAGCAGACGCTCGAGCGACTGCGGGCAGCGGGACTCTCCGTGGTGCTCACCACGGGCTTCGCCCCGACCACCCGTGACGCGATCCTGAACGACCTGGGCTGGCGGGCGCTGGTCGACGCGGCCCTCTCGCCCGTCGACGTCGGCCGCGGCCGACCCGCGCCCGACCTCGTGCTGGCGGCGGTGATCCGGTCGCAGGCGTCGTCGGTGGCATCCGTCGTCGTCGTCGGCGACACCACCAGCGACATCGCCTCCGGCCGCGCGGCCGGTGCCGGCCTCGTCGTCGGTGTACGCACGGGCGCGCACGACCGGGACGCGCTGACCGCCGCCGGTGCGGATGCCGTGATCGACGACGTGTCGGCGCTGCCGGCGCTGCTCGGAATCGACGCCTGACGTGGCGTTGCCGGCCGTCGCGCCGGTCGCCTCGCGCGACGTGCATCTCGCGCCGCCTGCCACCGCGATGGTGTGGCTCGGCCCCGGCCGCCCGCACGAGGCGATCGCCGTTCCCGGAGTGCGGATGGCGCAGGGCGACGTGCTCGTCGAGCTGGAGCTATCGACCGTCTGCGGCTCGGACGTGCACACCGTCTCGGGTCATCGCAAGGCGCCGACGCCGCTCGTCCTCGGGCACGAGTACGTGGGACGGATCGTCGCCCTGCTCGACGACGTCCGCAGCGTCGACGGCCGGCGACTCGCGCTCGGCGACCGCGTCGTGTGGTCGATCATGGCGTCGTGCGGGCAGTGCGACCGCTGCCGGCGCGGCCTGCCGCAGAAGTGCCGGGAGGTGCTCAAGTACGGGCACGAGCGGCTCGTCGCACGCTGGGAGCTCTCGGGCGGGTTCGCCACACACGTGCACCTGCGCGCGGGGACGGCCATCGTGCGCGTGGAGGAATCGGTCCCGGCTGCCGTGCTCGCACCCGCCGCGTGCGCCACGGCGACCGCCTGGGCCGCCGTCGACCGCGCTGCCGACGTCGTCGACGTGGACGGCGCGACCGTGCTGGTGACGGGTGCCGGGCTGATCGGTCTCACCGCCACGGCGATCGCGACGCGCGCCGGCGCCCGGGTCATCGTCGCCGATCCCGATCCGGGGCGTCGCGCGCTCGCGAAGTCCTTCGGGGCGGCCGCGATGATCGATCCTGCGGAGACGGGCGCTCTCGCGCGGGCTCTCCGGCGTCTGCGTGCACCGGAGCTCGACATCGCGATCGAGGCGTCGGGAGCCGCCGCGGCGGTCTCGTCGGCGCTCGACGAGATCGGTGTCGGAGGTGTCGTCGTGCTCGTCGGCAGTGTGTCACCGGGCCCGGCGTACGCCCTCGACGCCGAGCGCACCGTCCGCAACCTGACCACCGTCCGCGGCGTCCACAACTACGATCCGCAGGATCTCGCCGGCGCGATCCGCTTCCTCGAGGAGCACGCGCACCGTTACCCGTTCGCGCAGCTCGTCGGACGGCCGCACGCTCTGTCGGAGCTCGACGACGCGCTCGCGCGGGCCGCCGCGGGCACCGACGTCCGGGTCGCGATCGATCCACGGCTCTGACCTCGTCGCCCGGCCGTCACCACCCGCCGCGGGTCGGCGTGTGTCCCTCGCGCGCGTCGTCGGGCATCGCCATCTCGGCGCGCACGCCGAGCAGGCGAATCGGGCGGCCGGGCTCGATCTTCGCGACGAGCTCGAGGGTCCGCGCCAGCACGACGGCGCGGTCGGCGGTCGAGGGGATCTTCTTCGTGAAGGTCTTGGTCAGGAACGGGGCGTAGCGCACCTTGAGCCCGAGGCCGACGACCGGGCGGTCATCGGCGGCCACATCGTCCAGCACCTGGTCGAGCAGGCTCCGGGCGGCCGCCTCGATCTCGGCCGGATCGACGATGTCGGCCTGGAACGTGGTCTCCTTGCTGTGCCCGCGGGCGACCCAGGGCGTGTCGTCGACGACGGCCGAGCCGTCGCCGCGGCCGAGCTGCCGGTACCAGAGGCCCATGCGCGGCCCGAACTCGCCCGTCAGCGCCGTCTCGTCGGCGACGGCGAGCTCGGCGACGGTGCGGACGCCGAGCAGCGCGAGCCGCTTCGACACCTTGGACCCGACGCCCCAGAGCTCGATCGTCGGACGCTCGCCCATCACCTCGAGCCAGTTGTCGGCGGTCAGCCGGAAGGTGCCGCGCGGTTTGCCGAAGCCTGTCGCTACCTTGGCACGCACGAGCGTGTCGCCGATGCCGACCGAGCAGTGCAGCCGCGTGCGGTCGAGCACGTCCTGCTGCAGGCGGCGCGCGTACGCCTCGGGGTCGTCGGTCTCGGCGCCGACGAACGCCTCGTCCCAGCCGAGCACCTGCACGACGGCGCCGGGCTGGGCACGCAGGGTCGCCATGACCTGCTCGGACGCTGCCAGGTACAGCGGTGCGTCTACCGGAAGGATGACGGCATCCGGGATCTTCCGTGCCGCGATGCGCAGCGGCATCCCCGAGCCGACGCCGAACTCGCGCGCCTCGTACGACGCGGTCGAGACGACGGCGCGCTCCGTGGGGTCTCCGCGGCCACCGACGATGACCGGCTTGCCGGCGAGCTCCGGCCGGCGCAGCACCTCGACCGCCGCGATGAACTGGTCGAGATCTACGTGCAGCACCCAGGGTCTGGCCGCGGGCGTCGGCACCGCGGAATCCGCATTCATGACCTCGCCTCTCGCGACCGGCGCATGAGACGAGACTAGGCCGCATCGCCGACACGCCGCACAGGAGGGCGCGGGATCCGGAGGGTCCATAGCCCATGGCCCCGACGGCTCCGACCCTGGGCTGCCACGGCTCCCACGGCTGCCTGCTGCCTGTCGACCCGGTCGCTCAACAGGTCAACCGCGCTTCCACAGGAGGACGAGTCGATTCAACCTCCTGTGGAAGCCCGGTTGACCTGTTGTCGGGCGAACCGGAAGGGCGGGTGGGCCAGGAACGGCGGGAGGACTCTCGCCCGGCGGATCAGTCCAGGGTCGCGAAGCTGCCGCGCCCGGCGGATCAGCCCAGGGGTCGTGAAGCTGCCGCGCCCCGCGGATCAGCCCAGGGTCGCGAAGGTGCTTTGCCCGGCGGATCAGCCCAGGGTCGCGAAGCTGCCGCGCCCCGCGGATCAGCCCAGGGGTCGCGAAGCTGCCGCGCCCCGCGGATCAGCCCAGGGTCGCGAAGGTGCTTTGCCCGGCGGATCAGCCCAGGGTCGCGAAGCTGCCGCGCCCGGCGGATCAGCCCAGGGTCGCGATGAGCCGCTCGGCCGCGGCGCGTGCGGTCGCCGTGCCGGTCGCCGCCGAGGCGATGTCGCTCAGGAAGACGTTGTGCAGCGCGATGCCGACGACGCCGTAGGCCACGGAGGCGCACGCGGCAGCTTCGGCGGCGGGATGCTCGGCGGCCAGCAGATCGCCCAGCGCATGGTGCGTGCCCTGATACGCCGATACGAGCAGACCGGCGAGCACGGGATCGGTGCGGGCGGCCTCGACGAACCCGAGCACGACGGCGTTCTCGTTGCCCGGTGCGGCGAACTCGTCGCCGAAGAGGAAGTCGAGGGCGCTCGTGACATCTCCGGTGCCGCGGGGGAGCATCGAGTCGCCGTCGGCGTCCTCGTAGTAGAACCGGCGCGCGCTCTCGCGCAGCAGTTCCTCGCGATTGCCGACGAAGTGCCGCACGTGCCCGCGCGACATGCCGGCCTCTTCGGCGATGCGCTCGAGGCTGGCTCCGGTGATGCCGTGCGCGGCGATCGTGCGGATCGTCGCGTCGACGATCTGCCGAGTGCGCTCCTCGGCGACGGACGGTCGAGCCATCGATACCTCCCTCTCGCACCCTAGTGCGCTCTGTGTGACAGTTTATTGTCTAGTCAGACTTGACTAACAACAAGAGAATCCCTACCGTTGCTCTCACCCCGCTCGAAGAGGAGTCATCTGTGCCGCAGATCGTTCATGTCGGACCCGCGCCCGTCAGTCCCGCCGCCCGCGAAGAGCGCGTGCGCATGCGCGACGGCGTGCGCCTCGCGACGGACGTGTACCTCCCGGGTGCCCCGGCCGATCGCGACGCGACACCCGGCGACACGATCCTGATCCGGCTGCCCTACGACAAGAGCGGCGAGTACACGTTCATCCCGCTGATCGCCGAGTACTTCACCGACCGCGGCTACCGCGTCGTGGCGCAGGACGTCCGGGGCAAGTTCCGCTCCGAGGGTGACGCGCTGCTGTTCGTGAACGAGGCGGACGACGGCTACGACACGATCGAGTGGATCGTGCGGCAGGCGTGGTCCAATGGCCGCGTCGCGATGTGGGGCGACAGCTACTACGGCTACACGCAGTGGGCGGCGGTGGCATCGCAGCACCCGGCCCTGAAGGCGATCGCCCCGCGGGTGACGGGGACGATGCTCGGCGAACCGGTCCGCGCGGTCGCGGGGGAGCGCACGCGGGCGGTCGAGTGGGCGATCACCTACCTCTACCCGCTCACCTACTTCCACTCGCAGGATGCCTACTTCTGGGAGCTCGACCCGGCACGACGCCCCTTCAGTGCCCAGGCCGAGGATGTCGTCGCGGCACTCGGCTCGCGCTCGCTCTCGTACGACCAGTGGTACCCGCGTGCCGTGCACCTGCCCCGGTTCCCGCTCGCGAGCCCGTTCGACGCGCGCCCGGTTCCGACGCTCCACACCATCGGCTGGTGGGACAACTGCGCGCCGCTGTCGTGGGCCGACGTCGCCGAGATCGAGAAGCGGCCCGCCTGGGCGCTCAACCACTTCCTGCGCATCGAGTCCATGGACCACGAGTCGTACTACCTCGACGACCCGCCCGCGGTACGCGTCGAAGAGCGTGGCGACGAGCAGATCCGCGCGGAGCTGCCACGGATGCTGCAGCCCGCTGTGGACTTCTTCGAGGTGTTCGTGCGGGGCCGGGGCCGGGCCGCCGACATCCCGCGGGTCAGCTGGAACCTGGCGGGCACCTCCGACATGCGCGTGGCGGACGCGTGGCCACCGCCGCAGGCCGTCGCGCGCACGCTGTACGCCCACGCGGGCGGTGGGCTGTCTTCCGATGCTCCGGACGCTGCGACCCGGCTCGAGTGGCTGCACGACCCCGACGACCTCGTGCCCTCCAGCGTGCCGAATGCGTTCGCCTTCCTGCTCTTCCAGCCCGACGAGGCCGCGCTGGGAGCGCGAGCCGATGTGGTGTCGTTCACCACCGACGTGTTCGCACGCGACATCGACCTGGCGGGGCCGGTGCGGGTCGCGGCATCCGTCTCGTCCGATGGCCCGGCGATGGACGTGTTCGCGCGCCTGCTCGACCTGGCGCCCGACGGCACGGCGCTGCGCATCGCGCGCGGCCAGGTGCACGTGACCGACGCCGGGGATCCCGCGATCGTCGACATCGACATGGGGCAGGTGGGCTACCGCGTGCGTGCGGGCCATCGCCTGCGCCTGCACGTGCACTCGAGCGACTTCCCCGAGTTCCTGCCGCAGCCGGGCACCGGCGAAGAGCCGTGGGGCGCCGTGGCGACCGCGATCAACCGGCAGCGCGTCGTGCTCGGCGGCGATGAGCCGCTGTGCGTCACCCTGACCGTTCTGCCCGACACCCGAGCCGAGGAGGCCCGTCCATGAACGAACCCGTGCTGGAGTTCGCGTTCGAGATCCGCGTCGACATCGACCCCCACCTGCGCATCGGGCGCAGCGCCGACGAGGAGCTGTCGTTCACGCCGATCGCCGGCGGGACCGTCGCCGGCCCGCTGCTCAACGGCGAGGTGCTGCCGGGAGGCGGCGACTGGGCGGTCGAGCGATCGGGCACGGCCCAGCTCGAGGCGCGGTACCTGCTGCGCGCGGACGACGGCGCCGTCATCGACATCCTCAACCGCGGCTACTACCGCGCATCGGCGGACGTGATCGACCGCGTCGAGGCGGGGGAGAACGTCCCCGAGACGGAGTACTACTTCCGCACCGCGCCCGTGTTCCAGACGGATGCTGCGCCGCACCGCTGGCTCGCCGAGCACCAGTTCATCGGGCTCGCGCGCGACGAGGACGGCCAGGTATGCGTCCGGGTCTACGTGGTGCGCTGATGCGACGCGGGCCCGGGCGTGGAGGCCGATGGATGGTCGGCCGTGCGCGGCTGCGCCGCAGCGCCCTCCGCTCTGCGCGGCTGCGCCGCGAGCGTCGCGTGGATGACCTGGCGCAGCTGCGGCTCGTCCCACCGCGCCGGGTCTTCGGAGCTCGCGACGTACGACCCGCGCACGAGCAGATACGCCAGCCCGGCGACGTGCTCGGGGTCGGCGAAACCGGCGGTGCGCGCCTCTTCCAGCAGCAGCCGCTGGAAATCGCCGGTCTCGCGGTGAAGGGCCGTTCGCAGGTCCGGCTCGCGGTCGGCGTTGGCGACGATCTCGAGGATCAGCGCGCGCAGCACCGGCTCGTCGGGGCCGGTCGTCAGCGACCACTCGATGACGGCCGCGAACCGATCCTCCGGCGCCGCGGCGGCCAGCGTCTCGTCGAGCGCCGCCTGCCAGCGGTCCCGCCCGTGATCGAGCGCATTGAGGATGAGGCCGGCGCGCGAGGGCAGGTAGTTCGTGACGAGCGTCGTCGAGCCGCCGAGCTCCCTGGCGACCGAGCGGATCGTGACGGCGTGCGAGCCGGCGGATCGCGCGACGCGGATCGTCGCGGCGGCGATGTCTGCGAGCCGCTGATCGGCGTCAACCTCACGGGGCATGACACCCACCCTATTCACGCCCGTAACACAAATGCAACATTGATGTACAACAGTGTTGTACTACCCTGAGGGCTATCGCGGCGACGGCGCCGCGATCTGTGATCTCCCTCGACCGACCCGAAAGGAAACGAGATGAGAAACCGAGGCAAGGCCGCCACGGTCGTCGCAGCCGCTGCAGCCCTGGTGCTGCTCGCGGGGTGCACGCCCCGGGACGTCGAGACGTCCCCGACCGGCGACGAGACGTCGGCCCCTGTAGAACTCGTCGACGCGCTGCCCGCGGGCTCGACCGAGGTCGACGAGGTGACGTGGGCCCTCGTGGAAGGCGAGCCGCGCTCGCTCGTACCGGGCGCCGACTACAACTTCGTCCAGCCCAACCTGTGCGACAGCCTGCTGCGCGTGCAGCCCGACTTCACGGTGGACGCGGGCATCGCCGAGGCCGCCGACTGGGTCGACCCGGTGACGTTCGTCATCGACATCCGCCCGGACGTGACGTTCTGGGACGGGACGCCGGTCACGCCGGAGGACGTCGTGTACAGCCTCGAGCGTCACCACACCGACGTGACCTCGGCGTTCTACGGCGCGTTCGTGCTCGTCGCGCCCGAAGGCGGCATCGAGGTCACCGGCGAGAACCAGGTGACGGTGCACTTCGTCGCTCCGGACTCCACGTTCCGCGACGCCGTTGCGGGTGGCGCCGGCGCGGTGCTGAGCAAGGCCGTGAGCGAGGCCCAGGGCCCGGCGCTCGGCACCTCTGGCGGCGAGCTGATGTGCGCGGGACCCTACGAGCTCGAGAGCTGGACCCCCGGACGCGAGATCGTCACGGTCGCCAACGAGGACTACTGGGACGGCGCACCGCTGGTGAAGAAGCTCACGTACCGGTTCATCCCCGACGGCACGACCCTCACCAACGCCCTCCTGGAGGGCGAGGTCGACGGAGCCTTCAACGTGGCGCCCGCCAGCCGCAGTGCGTTCGAATCGTCCGACACGGGCCGGCTCGTCATCGGCCCGTCGACGGCGTCATTCTCGTTCGGCCCCACGCGCGACACCGGAGCCGGCGCCGACCCGATGATCCGTCAGGCGCTGAGCCTCGCCATCGACCGGGAGCAGTACATCTCGACGGTGCTGCACGGGCTGGGTCAGACGCAGAGCACGTTCGTCGCGCCGTTCTCGTGGTCGGGCTCGTCCGCGGCCGACGTGTACCAGGCGGGCTACGACGCCCTCGCGGCGCCGGAGGTCGACCTCGACGCCGCGAAGAAGCTCGTCGAGGAATCGGGCGAGGACACCTCGGTGCCGCTGCGCATCGCGATCCCGGCGGGCAACAAGGAACTGTCGCAGACAGCGGCGATCGTGCAGAGCGCCGCCGAGCAGATCGGCCTGACGATCGAGATCGACGAGCGTCAGGCGGCCGACTTCGCCGCGATCTTCCTGCCCGATCCCGGACCCCGCGAGAACATCGACTTCGTCGCGACGACCGGCTACACCGAGACGCCGGGGGTGCTCGCCTACCCCCAGCTGTTCCTCCTGCCGGCCGAGCAGGGCGGCATCTTCAACTGGACCGGCTACGCGAACCCGGAGGTGACCGCCGGGCTCGAGGCCGCGCGCACCACGCCGGACGCGGACGGTGCGGCCCAGGCGTACGTCGGCGCGCAGGAGATCTTCGCGCCCGACCTGCTCCAGGTGACGCTCGCGGGCTCGTATCACACGACATTCCTGAGCGACGGGCTGAGCGGCGTCGTCACATCGGTGGCGGCGTACTCCAGCCCGTGGGCGCTGCACCTCGGCGGCAAGTGATCGACGCGGCACCGCGCACCGGAGAGGGGCGACGATGAACGCCAGCGTGGCCCGGCAGCTGCTGGGCAAGCTCGGAGGGCTGCTGCTGACCCTGTTCCTGTCGAGCATCGTCATCTTCTCTGCCGTCCTGCTCACCCCCGGCGACCCGGTCGTCGCGCTCGCCGGGGGTCTGCGGCCGACGCCGGAGATGATCGCGGCCATCAAGGCGGAGTACCACCTGGATCAGCCCGTGTGGGTGCAGTACTTCTTCTGGATCACCGGTGTGCTCAGCGGCGACCTCGGCACGTCGTTCGTGTACAAGACACCGGTGGTCGAGCTCATCGGGCCGCGCTTCGGGATCACGCTGCTGCTCGTGCTGTACACGCTCGTGCTGATCGCCGTCTTCGGCATCGGCTCCGGCATCCTGGCGGCCACGCGGGGGCGAGGAACCGACCGGGCCGTGCTCGTCGCCACCTCGTTCGGCGTCGCACTGCCGACCTTCGTCGTGGCGATCCTGCTCATCTGGGTCTTCGGCCGCGTGCTCGGCTGGTTCCCGGTGTACGGCGCCGGCGAAGGGTTCCTCGACAACCTCTACCACCTGACCCTGCCGGCGATCTCCCTCGCGGTGCTGTACATCGCCTACCTCAGCAGGATCACACGCGGGGCCGTGGTCGGGCAGCTGCACTCCGAGCACGTCGACACGGCCCGCGTGCGCGGGATCCCCCGCGGCAGGATCTTCCGCCATCACGTGTTCCTCAACGCGTCGCCGCAGATCCTCGCGATCTCCGGCGCCACCGTCGCAGGGCTCTTCGCCGCCTCCGCCATCGCCGAGCAGGCGTTCGGCCTCGGCGGGCTCGGCTCGCTGCTGACAGAGGCGGCCGCCCGCAAGGACCTGCCGGTCGTGCAGACGATCTCGCTGCTGCTCGTGATCCTGTTCGTCGTCTTCAACGCGGCGGCCGATATCGCGATCGCCCTGATCGACCCCGATTCCGTCAAGCCGAGGAGGAACGCATGAGCGTCGCCCAGCTCGCCGGCGGCCGCGTCCCGACCTTCGCCCGTCGCCTGGCCGTGCGCGACCCGCTGCTGATCGCGGCCGGCATCGTGATGATCGGCATCCTGGCCATGGCGCTGTTCGGTCCGCTGCTCGCCCCGTACGACCCGAACCAGCTCTACGTCGGCCCGGTGTCGGGACCGCCCTCTCCCGCGCACTGGATGGGCACCGACGACCTCGGCCGCGACATCCTGTCCCGAGTCCTCGTCGGCGCCCGCCCGAGCGTCGTCGGACCGATCCTCGTCGTGCTGGCATCCTCTCTGCTCGGCACACTGATCGCCATCGTGTCGGCGTGGTTCGGCGGATGGGTGGACGGCGTGAGCTCGCGGCTCATCGAGGTCATCTTCGCCATCCCGGGCCTCGTGCTCGCCGTGCTCGCGGTGTCGATGTTCGGCAAGGGCCTCATCGCGCCCATCGTGGCGCTGTCGATCGCATACATCCCGATCGTGTCGCGGCTGGTGCGCGCGTCGGCTCGGCAGGAGCTCTCGAAGCCGTACATCTCGGCGCTGCGCATCCAGGGCGTCGGATCGTTCGCGATCTGCTTCCGCCACCTGGTCCCCGCGCTCCTGCCGGCCATTCTGGCGCAGTCGACGGTGGGCTTCGGCTACGCGATGCTCGACCTCGCGGCGATCTCGTTCCTCGGGCTCGGCGCCCAGCCGCCGGCATCCGATTGGGGCGTGATGATCGCCGCCGGACAGCCGTCGCTGCTCGTCGGCGCGCCCGAGCAGTCGATGTTCCCCGCGGCGCTCGTGGTCGTCACGGTGCTCGCCGTGAACATCCTCGGGGCGCGCGTGACCACCTGGGCGGAAGGCGCCGACCGATGACCGCTCTCGTCCTCGAACTCGATCAGGTGTCGATCGCCGCGCCGGGACCCGACGGCCCGCGCACCCTCGTCCACGACTGCACGCTGCAGGTGCGAGCCGGCGAGGCACTGGGTCTCGTCGGGGAGTCGGGGTCGGGCAAGACGCTGTCGGTGCGTGCCGTCGCCGGGCTCCTTCCCGAGGGCTTCACCGTGGGCGGAACGATCCGCATCGACGGCGAGGACATCTCGACGCTCCCGCCGCGGCGCCTGCGCGACATCCGTGCGCGGCGCCTGGGCATGGTGTTCCAGACCCCGCGGGCGCACCTCAACCCGCTGCGCACGATCGGCGACTTCATGACGGAGGCGCTCGTCTCCGTCGCCGGGGAGAAGCCGGATGCCGCCGACCGGCGCGCGCAGGACCTCCTCGCCGAGGTCGGCATCCCGGATCCGGCGCGGCGTATGCGCCAGCGACCGGGCGACCTGTCGGGCGGTCTGCTGCAGCGCGTGATGATCGCGGCGACCCTCGCGATGGACCCGCCGATCCTCCTCGCCGACGAGATCACGACGGCGCTCGACGTCACCACGCAGGAGGAGGTGATGGCGGTGATCGCCGACCTCCGCCGCCACCGCGACCTCGCGCTGCTGTTCATCACGCACGACCTGGCGCTGGCCGGTGCGGTCTGCGACCGCGTCGCGGTCATGCAGCACGGGCGCACTGTCGAGACGCTCCGTGCGGCGACGATGCGGACGGATGCCTCGGATCCGTACACGCAGCGCCTGCTGTCCGCCACCCTGCCCGCCGACGTGACCCCGGACCGCATCGCAGCCGACGAGCCCGTGCTCACCGTCGGAGGGCTCCGCAAGACCTTCCAGGTGCGCTCGCCGCGTGGAGGCCGCGAGGAGTTCGTGGCGGTCGACGACGTCGCCTTCACGCTGGCGCGCGGCGGATCGCTCGGCATCGTCGGCGAGTCGGGGTCGGGCAAGTCGACGACCGCTCGGATCATCTGCGGGCTCGATACGGCGGATGCCGGCTCGGTCACCGTCAAGGGCGCCGACTGGACCCGGCCGGCCCGGCGTGCAGCCGACCGGCGAGGCCGGGCGCGGATCGCGCAGATGGTGTTCCAGGACCCCTACCAGTCCCTCGACCCCCGTCAGAGCGTGCGGCAGTGCCTGTCCGAGGCGGTCGCGGTGCATCGGCGCGGCATCGGCCGCGCCGAGCTCGACGCCCGCGTCGACGAGCTGATGGGCGCCGTGATGCTCGCGCCCGCGCTCGCGGCGCAGCGGCCGCGTTCGCTGTCCGGCGGTCAGCGGCAGCGTGTCGCGATCGCGCGGGCGCTCGCGGCCGAGCCCGAGATCCTGGTGCTCGACGAGGCGGTCTCGGCGCTGGACGTCACGACCCAGGTCGAGATCCTGACGCTGCTCGACGGCATCCGTCGCACCACCGGTGTCGCGCTGCTGATGATCTCGCACGATCTGACCACTGTCCGGCGCCTCTGCGACCACGTCGTCGTCATGAAGTCCGGCGCGGTCGTCGAGCAGGGGCCGATCGCCGACGTCCTCGACCGCCCGCACGCCGAGTACACGCGGACGCTGCTCGACTCGATCCCGCGGACCGGGTGGGTGCCTCGACGCCGGCTCCCCGCACGCACGTCCGCCCTGCCCACCGTGGCGACCGCGACCACCAAGATCCCTACGTCCCGAGGAGAGAGATGACCGACCGAGACCCGTGGCAGCTCAGCATGCGTGAGATCGCGGATGCCGTGCGCTCGCGTTCGATCACCGCACGTGAGGTGATCGTCGCCCACCTGGACCGCATCGATGCGGTGAACCCGGTGGTGAACGCGCTCACCGTCGTCTTCCACGACCGGGCACGCGCCCTCGCCGATGCCGTCGACAAGGCGCTCGACGCGGGCGAAGCCGTCGGACCGCTCGCCGGCGTGCCCTTCACGGTCAAGGAGAACATCGACCTGACGTGGTCGGCGAGCACCAGCGGCTGGCCGTTCATGGCAGAAGCGGTACCCGCCAAGGACGCCACGATGGTCCGCCGCCTGCTCGAGGCGGGCGCGATCCCCATCGGGCGCGGCAATATGCCCGACTGGGGCCTGCGCTGGGACACCGACAACGACCTGTTCGGCCGCACGCTCAACCCCTGGGACCCGTTCCGGGTGCCCGGCGGGTCGAGCGGTGGCGACGCGGTCGCCGTGGCGACCGGCATGACACCGCTCGGTCTCGGCAATGATTACGGCGGGTCGCTGCGGCTGCCCGCCTACGCCGCGGGCGTGTGCGCGCTGCGGCCGTCGGCCGGCCGCATCCCCGCGCCGATGGCCGAAATCACCGAGCCGGTGTCGCTGTCGCTGCAGTTCTTCGCCGTGAACGGGCCGATCGCCCGGCGCGTCGATGACCTCGACGCCGCGTTCGCGATCATGCACGGCGCCGACGGCAGCGACCCGGCGGCACTCACGCTGCCGCATCCGGCTTCGTACGACGGCCCATCCTGCTGCGG
>NZ_JBJDRL010000085.1:0-13212 GCF_044987475.1 Microbacterium sp. ZW CA_36 | reverse complement strand
CACCGGAACGCCCCCGGAAGAGGGCAGCGGCGCCGGCAACGGCAACACCGGCAGCGGCGGCGCCGGCAACGGCGGCGCCGGCAACGGCGCCGGCAATGGGAACCCGGGCGAGAACGGCACCCCCACGAACGGCACGGGCAGCGGCAACGGCGGCACCACCGGGAACGGCGGAACCACCGGAAACGGCACCCCCCCGAACGGCACCGGCAACGGCAACGGCGGCAACACCGGCAACGGCAACGGCAGCAACACCGGCAACGGCAACGGCGGCAACACTGGCAACGGCAACGGCAGCAACACCGGCACCGGCAACGGCAACGGCGGCAACACCGGTGAGGGGAACGGCGCGGAGAACGGCAAGCCGAACTCCTCTGGAACGGTGAACAGCTCGGCGCATCCGTACGGCACGGCCGCCGTACTGGACCTCGAGGTCAGGCCCGCTCGCGGTGGCCGTCCCGCGGGTTCGACGCCCGCCGCGCCGACCGCGTCGGCAGCACTGGCCCACGCGCCGGCTGCCGCTGTGGATTCCGACACGGATGCCGGACCTGCAGCCGCCTCGACGCCCGCGGGCGCTGGGACCTCGGTCGCGCCGTAGCCCCACCGTCTGCACGGCGCGATCCCCGCGTCGCGGGGCAGCGCCCGAGGCGGCTGCGCCCGAGCCTCCGCCGTAGACTGGAGGCCATGTCCGACACGCCGAACGTCACGCCCGCACCGCCCGCCGAACCGGCGCCGGGAACCCGCGCGCCGCTCTCGGCGATCGACCTGGTCGCGTTCGTGTGCGAGATCTTCGCCTTCGGCACGCTCGCACTGTGGGGCTTCACGATGTGGCCGTTCCCGTGGAACATCGTGGCGGGTATCGCGGCGCCTGCCGTCGCCATCCTGCTGTGGGCTCTGTTCGTGTCGCCGCGGGCCGTGTTCGCGGTGCACCCGTTCGTGCGTGCGATCGTCGAGCTGCTCGTGTACGCGTCGGCGACGATCGCGTGGTGGTCGATGGGCAACGCCTGGATCGGGCTCGCCTTCGGCGTCGTCGCGGTCACCGCGGGGGTCATCGCCGGTCGCCGGCGTCTGTCGTGAACCCGGGCGCGGACGCGCTCGCTCTCCTGAGCGCGGAACTCGGAGACCGAGTCGACACTGTGCCGGAGTCGCTCGCCGCCGCGCGCGCCGACAAGTCGGGGCACGCGGCATCCGGTCAGCCCATCGCCGTCGTCCACGCGCGCAGTGTCGAAGACGTCCAGCAGACCCTCCGCATCGCAACCCGCACCAGCACCCCCGTCGTCACGCGCGGCGCCGGCACCGGCCTCGCGGGCGGCGCCAACGCGGGACAGGGTGAGATCGCCCTCTCGGTGCGCGGGATGGACCGCATCCTCGAGGTGCGCCCCGATGATCTGCTCGCCGTCGTCGAGCCCGGCATCCTGAACGCCGACCTCAACGCCGCTCTCGAACCGCTCGGGCTGTGGTGGGCACCCGACCCCGCGAGCCGCGCGATCTCCACCGTCGGAGGCAACATCGCCACGGGTGCCGGCGGCCTGCTCTGCGCCAAGTACGGCGTCGTGCGCGACGCCGTACTCGGTGTCGACCTCGTGCTCGCGGACGGGCGCCTGCTGCGGCTCGGCCACCGCACCGTCAAGGGCGTGACCGGCCTCGACCTGACCTCGCTCGTCATCGGCTCCGAGGGGACTCTCGGCGTCGTGGTCGGCGCCACGCTCAAGCTCCGTCGCCTCGTGCCCGGCGAGGTCTGCACGATCGCGGCCACCTTCCCCGACGTACGGACGGCGGCCGAGGCATCCGCCGCCGTCACCGCATCGGGTGCGCAGCCGGCGATCATGGAGCTGATGGATGCCGCGTCCCTCGCGGCCGTGCACGCGCTCCTCTCGCTCGACCCGCCCACGGCGGGGGCCGCCCAGCTCACGATCCAGACCGACGGGCCCGCTGCGGCAGCGGAGGCCGACGCGATCGCGGCGGTCCTGCGCATAGCCGGCGGCAACGTCGCCCTCTCTCACGACCGTGAAGAGGGCGAGCGGCTGCTCACGATCCGACGGTCGATGCATCCGGCCATGGAGTCGCTCGGCACGGCGCTCATCGAAGACGTCTCGGTGCCCCGCAGCGCCCTCCCCGCCATGTTCGACGAGATCGCGCGCGTCGAGCGCGAGCACGGGATGGTCATCCCGACCGTCGCCCATGCCGGCGACGGCAACCTGCACCCGAACTTCATCTTCGCCGGCGAGCCGGACGAGTCCGGAGTGATCGAGGCGCCCGAGCATGTCTGGGCGGCCGCCGACGACCTCTTCCGCGCCGCGCTGCGCCTCGGCGGCACGCTCACCGGAGAGCACGGGGTCGGTGTGCTGAAGCGCCGTTGGCTCGCCGACGAGCTGGGCGACGATCAGTGGGAGCTGCAGCGGCAGATCGCGCGCGTCTTCGACCCGCAGGGCATCCTCAACCCCGGCAAGGTGTTCGCCGCCTGACCCCCGCCTGACCCCCCTGACCCACGTCGCCAGATCAGGTGATTTCGCGGAGGTAGGAGAATTCGCGCGGAAACGTCCTACCCCGGCCAAATCACCTGATTTCGGCACGGGCCAGCGGACCCGAGGGAACGGTCAGGCGGCGGGAGGGAACACCTGGACGGGGTCGCCGGAGGGTGCCGGGCGACGCTGCGCGAGGACGATGGCGAGGATGCCGAGGGTCACCGGCGCCGCGAACGACGCGAGCTGTCCTAGCCCGAAGAGCAGGATCAGCCCATCGACCTCGGTCCTGCTCTGGTCGATCCCCATCGCGATCGCCAGCACCTGGGCGAGGATCTGCGGCACGACGACGGCTGCGAGCGCCCACGCGGGTGCCCAGCGCAATCGTCCGGTCACGACCCCGGCGCGCGCGATCTGCACCACGAGCACGACCGCCGCCGAAACCTTCGCGGTCAGCGAGATGTAGCCCCAGACCTGATAGAACTCCGTCGTGGCCTCATCGAAAGGCATCGCCCACGTCAGCACGCGCTCCGCGAAGGGCCACAGCGCGAGGACGAGCGCCGCCGTCACGCCCAGCGGACGTCGCGCGACGATGCTGCCGCCGCGGCCCACGCCGAACGCGAAGACGAGCACGCTCGTCGAGAACGCGGCGATCGAACCCCAGTAGAGGACGGTGTGGAACGGCAGACTCGCCGCGAATGCGTTCGGCGCCGCGAACGCGGCGACGGCGCTCACGATGAGGAGCACGCCGCCGAGCATGAGGGTGCGCGGCAACCCGTCGGCTCGCGCGGGGGGCGCGTCTGCGCGGTATGGGGCGACGTGCGACGCGCCACCGGTGCCTCGTGGAACGGGTGGAGGGGCCGTCACGCCGTCGGCGGCATCCGTCATGCTGTCAGCCTAGGACTCAGATGCCCTGCCAGTCGGGCTTGTTGTCGTAGGCGTAGCGGTAGTAGTCCGCGCGGGTGAGCTGCGCTGCGGCCGCCTCGTCGACGACCACTGTCGCACGCGGATGCAGCTGGATCGCTGAGCCCGGCAGCGACGCCGACAGTGGGCCCTCGACGGCGCCCGCGACCGCCGCCGCCTTGCCCTCGCCGAACGCCAGCAGCACGAGGTGCCGCGCACGGAGGATGGTGCCGAGGCCCTGCGTGATGCAGTGCATGGGCACGTCGTCGACCGACGCGAAGAAGCGCGCGTTGTCACGGCGGGTCTGCTCGGTCAGCGTCTTCACGCGCGTGTGCGAGGCGAACGACGAGCCGGGCTCGTTGAAGCCGATGTGACCGTCGGTGCCGATGCCGAGGATCTGGAGGTCGATGCCGCCCGCCTCGCGGATGGCGGCCTCGTACTCCTCGCCGTGATGCTCGATGCCCTCGGGGGTGCCGTCCGGCGTGCGGATGCGCGACGGGTCGAGCCCGAGCGGCTCGACGACCTCGCGGGTGATGACCGAGCGATAGCTCTCGGGGTGCGCCGGGTCGATGCCGACGTACTCGTCGAGCGCGAACCCGCGCACGCGCGACACGTCGACGCCCTCCAGCCGCGTGCGCAGCGCCTCGTAGACGGGCAGTGGCGTCGATCCGGTCGCGAGCCCGAGGACGGTCTCGGGGTTCGCGCGCAGCCGACCGGCGATGTGGTCGGCGACGAGCGCCCCGGCCGCCGCCTTGTCTCGGACGATGACGATCTCAGCCATGAACCAGTGCCTCCTCGGCGTCGTGTGCGGCGTCGCCGTCCGCACCCACCAGAGCCGCGCCGAGCGCCGCGGCCGGAGACCCCGGCGGCAGCAGCTCGACCCGTTCGGTCAGATGCAGCGAGCGCATGAACGGGGATGCCTCGGCGCTGGCCGACAGCTCGGCTGCGACATCCGTCATCAGTCGATCGCCCAAGGCCGTCACACCCCCTCCGAGCACCACGATATCGACGTCGGCCGTCAGCACCAGTACCCGCACCGCCGCCGCGACGCCGCGGGCCAATCCGGCACGCAGCTGGAGCGCCGACGGATCGCCCTCGTCCGCGGCGTCGAAGACGTCACGCACCGGCAGGGCCGAGCGCTTCGCCCACCGCTCGGCGATCGCGCCGCCGCCTGCGAAGGCCTCGATGCAGCCGCGCTGACCGCACCGGCAGAGCGGGCCGCTCGGGTCCACGGAGATGTGGCCGACCTCGCCGGCGGTGCCTCGCGCGCCGCGCCACAGCACGCCGTCCGACACGATACCCGCGGCGATGCCGGTGCCCAGATTGAGGTAGGCCATCGACCCCGGCGCGGGCGAGCCGTTGCCCGTGTGCAGCGCATGAGCGCCGAGTGCGGCGGCCTTCACATCGTTCTCGACCTGCACCGGCCCGCCCAGTCGCGGGGTGACGAGCCGCAGCTGCGGCGCCACCATGGTCGCGAGGTCGAGCTCGTCGACGCCGAGGTTCACCGCGTGCACCACGCGACCCGTGCCCGGCTCGATCTGCCCCGGGATGCCGACCCCGACCGACCGCACGGCCGAGAGGTCCACACCGGCTTCGGCCCCGAGGGCGCGCACGGCGTCCACGACCGTCTGGGCCACGGCATCCGGACCCCAGCCGGTGGCCATGCGGATGCGGCCGGCGATCGCTCCTGCGGAGTCGACCGCGACGGCGTCCGTCTTGGTGCCGCCCACGTCCAGCCCGACCTTCATCGGCCGGCCTCCCCACGGAAGGCCGCGTCGTCGTGCGCGCGCATCAGCCCTTGACCGCCCCCGCGACGAGTCCGCTGGTCATGCGGCCCTGGACGATCACGAAGAACACGATCACCGGGATCGCGACGATGGTGGAAGCCGCCATCACCTCGCCCCAGTCGATCGCCCGGCTCGAGCTCTGCTGCACGAAGCCGCGCAGCCACAGCGGCAGTGTCTGGTTCTCGGCGTTCATGATCACGAGGGCGACGGTGAACTCGTTCCAGCACTGCAGGAAGGCGAAGACGCCGGAGGCGACGAGCCCGGGCGCGAGCAGCGGCAGGGTGATGCGCATGAACGCCTGGGTGCGGCTGAGGCCGTCGACCATCGCCGCCTCTTCGAGCTCGGCGGGGACGCCGACCACGAAGCCGCGCAGCATCCACACGGTGAACGGCACGACGGCCGCGATGTACAGCAGGCTGAGGCCGAAGATGTTCGAGAGCAGCCCCAGCTCGCTCATCATCTTGTACTGCGCGATGAACAGGCCCTCGGCCGGCAGCATCTGGATGACGAGGATCGCGAGGATGAACGAGAGACGGCCGCGGAAGCGGAACCGGCTGATCGCCACCGAGGCGAGGAAGGCGAACAGCAGGCAGCAGAACACCGCGATGATCGTGACCGAGAGGCTGATGCCCAGCGCGCTGAAGAACGAGCCGTCGATCACGCCGCGGTAGTTCGCGAACGAGCCGCCGAACGGGACGAAGGTCGGCGTGAAGGACTCCAGCGTCGCCGACGAGAGCATCGACGAGTTGAACATCCAGTAGACCGGGAACACCCAGATCAGCGCGACGAGGATCGCCAGGATGCTCCAGCCCCAGGTCGCGGCGGAACCGCGCCGGCGGCGCTTCGGGGCGGGCGCCGAGGGGCGGGCGGATCCGGACCGGGGCGGCGCCTGCGTAGGCGCGAGTTGTGCGGACGCGGACATCAGACCTGGTCCTCCTTCAAGAGACTGCGGATGTAGAACCAGCTGAGGACGATCGTGAGCGCGAGGACGAAGATCGCCATCGCCGCACCCTGACCGAAGTTGAGGCCGGCGACGCCCATCTTGTAGATGTACGTGCCCAGCAGGTCGTAGTCGCTCGAGTTCGAGCCGGCGTCCTGCAGCATCGTGATCTGCGTGAAGACGCGCAGATCCCAGATGAGGTTGAGCAGCAGCACGATCATGAGCACCGGGCGGATGATCGGCAGCACGATGTACTGCAGACGCTGCCAGCCGGTCGCGCCGTCGAGCTGGCTGGCCTCGACCATCTCCGTCGATACCTGAGTGAGTCCGGCGTAGGCCGAGAAGGCGACGAAGGGCACTGACATCCACGTCACGATGATCGACGCGACGATGAAGAAGACGAACGGCTCGCCGCCGATCCAGTTGAACTGGTTCATGTCGACGCCCGGAATGAGGTCGAGGAGGTAGTTGACGACGCCGCGACGGCGGTCGAAGAGCCAGATCCACACCGTCATCGCCGCGACGACCGGCATGGCCCAGGCCAGCAGCAGCGCGATCTGCAGGGTGATGCGCACGCCCGACGGGACGCGGGTCATCAGGAGGGCGAGCCCCATGCCGATGACGACCGTGATCAGCGCCGTGACCAGGCAGAAGATCACCGAGCGCACCGCGACCTCCCAGAAGGTGGGGCTCGTGGCGACCGCGATGTAGTTCTCGAGTCCGACGAAGTCGGGGGCCTTGCCGCCGAGCTGCTGCAGCGCGCCGTACTTCTGGAAGGACGTGATGACCTGCCACACGACGGGATAGCCCATGCCGAACAGCAGGATCGCGATCGCGGGGATGAGCAGGGCGTAGGGAACGGGTGAGCGGCGTCGGCCGCCGACGGATGCTTCGGTGTCGGCGTCGCGGCCGGCGCCGCGCTTGCCGGACGCTTTCAGTGTGGTGGGGGCAGGAACCGCCATGCCCGCCTCCTTCAGGGGTATCGCAGGGGACCGGGGTCGCGGACGCGTGTCCGCGACCCCGGCAGTGGTGCAGGTCTCAGCCGTTGATGATGGCGTCGATCTTCTCGTCGTACTCCGCGGCCAGCTCCGGGATGTCGCCGCCCGCTGCGACCTTGCCGAAGAACTCCTCGAGGATCTTCTGGCCCTCGACCGCCGCCCAGCCCGGCGCGGCCGGGGTGAGCTTCGAGTTCAGCGCCGAGTCGATGAGCGCCGTGGCGAAGATGTCGTCGCCCAGCGAGTCGACGAACTTCGTGTTCGCGGGGCCGAGGCCGTTCTCGCCGAGCATCTGCTGGTACTCGTCGGAGAAGATGATGCGCATCAGCTCCTTGGCGCCCGCCTGCTTCTCGCTCTTGGCCGAGATGCCGATGTTCGAGCCGCCGGCGAAGACGGGAGCCGCCTCGCCCGCGGTCGTTCCCGGGAGCGGGAAGACGCCGAAGGTGTCGTCGTTCCACTCGCGGACCTCGGACACGGTGCCGTCGTCAGCGGTCTTCTCCTCGACGAAGTCACCGATCGACCAGTGCGCCCAGCCGGGTGCGATGATCGTGGCGGCCGTCGGCGGGTTGCCGTTCTTGTCGTTGTTGATGTTGACCCACGGCGTGCTGTCATCCTCGGTCGCCGGAGCGTTGGAGGCGTTCGTGAACAGGTCCTGGAACTGCTCGAGGCCGGTGATGGTCTTCTCGTCGCTCAGCGTCGAGACCCAGGTGTCGCCGTCCTTCGTGGCGAGCTCGCCGCCGTTCGCGAAGATCCACGAGACGCCGTTGCGCCAGTCCTCGCCGCCGATGTAGAAGCCCGACTGGTCGGCCGTGCGCAGCGTCTTGACGTCCTCGTTGAACTCTTCGAGGGTCGTGGGCACCTCGAGGCCCGCGGCCTCCCAGATGTCCTTGCGGTAGGTGATGTAGCGCGAGCCGAAGTAGTACGGCAGCGCGTACTGCGCACCGTCGACCGTGCCGACGTCGACGAACGACTGGAGCAGGTCGGACCCGCCGAGGTCGTCGTAGATCTCGCTCAGGTCGCTGAACGCGCCCGAGGTGGTGAACGTCGGCGACCAGGTGTTGCCGATCTCGGTCACGTCGGGGGTGTTCTTCGCGTCGGGCAGCTGGTTGGCCAGCTTGGTCAGCGCGTCGCCCCAGGACTGCTCCTCGATCGTGAGGGTGCCGCCGGTCGCCTCGCTGTACGCGTCCTTCAGGTACTCGCGCAGCTCATCGGGGGTGTCTCCGCCCATGACCCAGAACGTGATGTCCTGGTCCTTGGCGCCGTCGGGGTCGAACCCCGAGGCGTCGTCCGATCCACCGGGGGTGGTCCCGCCGGCGCAGCCGGCGAGCACCAGTGCCGAGGCGCCGATGAGCGCCACGGCTCCAAGCGTCTTCTTCATGGTGTCTTCCTTCGTGTGTTCTCTTGGTGTTCGGGTGGGCCGGGTGACCCATCCGGGGGGGAACCGGGGCTTCCGGGGTGTGTGACCCGGAGGGTGGGACCGGGGCTCCGTGCGGAGCCTCCGGGGGGACAGCGCTGTGTCAGGACACCCCGAGTTGTCCTGACAGGACCATGACGGCTGCGCCGCGCAGGACGATGTCCTGGCCTTGCTCCGTCATCCGCACTCGCACGCCTTCGTCCACGGACGGCGCGAGCGTGCGCGCACGGAGGGTCTCGACGGCTTGCTCCGCGAGGGAGCCGCCGAGAAGTTCAGGGGGACCGGAGAGCACGATCTCAGAGACGTCCAGCGCACCGACGACGGGAGCGAGCGCGATGCCCAGCCGCTCCCCCGCGTCGCGCAGGATGCCCTCGTACGCTTCGGGATCGGATGCCGCGCTCAGCCGCGACGTCAGCGACGGCACCGACAGCCACGCCTCGAGGCATCCGACCTTGCCGCACGCGCACTGCGGGCCGCCGTCGGTGCCGACGGTGACGTGGCCGATCTCACCCGCGGCGAAGCGGCTGCCGCGCATGGGCTGACCGGCCAGCAGCAGCCCCGAGCCGACGCCTCGCCCGACCTTGACCAGCAGCACGTCGTCGGGGGCGCCGCCGAACGTGTACTCGGCGAGTACGGCGGCGTTGGCGTCGTTGGCGACCAGGACAGGAACCCCGAGCGCGCTGCGCAGCGCACCCTCGAGATCGAAGCCGGCCCAGCCGAAGTTCGGCGCCGTGAGGATCACACCCTGGTCGTCGACCACACCGGGCGTCCCGACGCCGATGCCGAGCACGGGGGCGTGCGAGTCGGCGACGAGCGCACGCGCCAGCTCGACGACCGTGGCGACGACGTCCTCGTCGGCGGGGAGCGCGACTTCGCGACGCGCGACGATGCTGCCGTCGAGCGTCAGCACGGCGCCGATGAAGGTGTCGCTGCCGGAGAGGTCGAGCCCGACGATGCGATGCCCGGCGTGATCGAGGTCGACCAGGATCGCGGGCTTCCCCGGACCGGACGCCTCGCGCACGCCCATCTCGGCGACGAAGCCGTCGGCGATGAGCTCGCCGACCAGGTCGGAGATGGTGACGCGGGTGAGGCCCGTCTCCCGGGAGAGGTCGGCCCGGCTCATCGCCCCCTGATGGAACAGGGTCTGGAGCACGAGCGCGCGGTTGTGGCCGCGGGCGTGCTCGGGGAGTACTTTGGTCCCCTGCCGCAGCGTGCGGCCGGGGACGAAGGCGCGAGCGTTCGCGGTGCTGTGCGGCGCGTCGGCAAGGGAAGGGCCGCGCTGCGCTTCCGTGTTGGGCATGTTTGTTAGTAGACCTTACGAACCCGCTTTGCGCAAGTCCGTGACGCCTATTTGCGCGGATGCTTTACAAAACCGTGACCTACCGGACATGAGCGGCCACCGCAGGCCTGGTCCATTTCCGGCTGTGACCGGCGATTCATCCGTGATGAGGCCGTGACCGTTCGGGGGGTTCGCGTCCCTTACCATAAGGGGAAGCGTTGATCACAGTCGGGGGTGTGGCGTGAGAGATCTGGCGACCCAGCCGCATGCCGAAGAGGCGTCTGCGGACGACGCCCTCGAGGGCGAGCAGGACGTCGACAGCGAGGCGACGGCAACGGCCGATTCCGCGCCGTCGCCTGCCATGGACGAGAAGGATGCCGTGACTCAGTCGGATGTCGTGACCGAGGACGTTGTCGCGCCCGCAGCCGGGTCCGAGGACCCCGCCGCAGTCGAGGCGGACAGCACCGAGGCGCAGGAGACGGATGCCGTCGCCGAGGCGCAGGAGACGGATGCCGCCGCCGAGGCGCAGGAGACGGATGCCGTCGCTGAGGCCGAGGAGACGGGTGCCGCCGCCGAGGCGCAGGAGACGGATGCCGTCGCTGAGGCCGAGGAGACGGGTGCCGCCGCCGAGGCGGAGGATCTCGAGGCCGAGGCCGAGGTGGACGAGCCCGAGGCCGGGGTGGACGAGCCCGAGGCCGAGGTGGCCGAGGCCGAGGCCGAGGTGGACGAGCCCGAGGCCGAGGTGGCCGAGGCCGACGACATCGACACCGACGCTGACGCCAATGAAGAAGCGGAAGCCGAGCAGCGCGCTGCCACCGAGGAGGACGCAGAGCCGGAGCTCGAAGCCGACCTCGCCGCCGAGGACGCGGCAGTCGCCGAAGCCGACGCCGAAGCGGAAGCCGACGCCGAAGCCGAAGCAGACTCCGGTGCCGACCTCGCGACCGTCGCAGTGGCGACCGCTGTGCTCGCACCCGCCGGACCCGCGCCCTCCCCCGCCGCGACGCCCACCGAGACGGCAGCCGATGGCTCGGTGTACGCGTGGGCGCCCGCGGAGCCGAAGGCGAAGAAGAAGCACACCGCCCTCTGGATCAGTGCGGCCGCCGGCGTCGCAGTGGTCGGACTGGTCGTCTCTTCGCTCGTGCTCATCGCACCGGGCACCGCCGTCGCCGGAGTGCCCGTCGGCTGGCTCACCCCGGGCGCCGCCGCCGAAGCCATCGAGCAGCGCCTCGCCGAGACCACGGTCGTACTGACCGGCTCGGGCGAGGACGCCGAGCTCACCGGCGCAGAGCTGGGCGCGACCGTGGACGCGCAGGCCCTTGCGGACGCCGCCTTCGCAGCCCACCCGATGTGGAACCCGACCGCGTGGTTCGCGACGACGGATGCGGAGATCGAGCTCGAGGCCGCGGCCGCGACCGACGCGCTGCGCGATGCGGCCCCGCAGCTGTACACCGACCCGGTCGATGCGACCTTGGCATTCGACCCCGCCACGGCCTCGTACGTCGCCACGCCCGCGGTCGAGGGTGTGGGCATCGACGTCGCGACCGTCCAGGCCGCGATCCAGGCGGCGTTCGAAGCCGGGCAGACACGGGTCCAGGTGGACCCCGTGTCCGCCGCCGTTCCGGCCGACATCTCGACGGAGACCGCCGACGCGACCGTGGCCCAGCTGAACGGCATGCTCGACACGGCCGGCTTCTACGTGGGCGACGAGCGCACGGTGCCGATCGACCGTGCGGTCGCGGCATCCTGGCTCTCCATCGCCCCGAAGGGGGACGAGTTCGCCATCACCGCCGACCCCGCGGCCATCCAGCCCGTCGTCGACACGCTCGCGGCCGCGGTGGACCGCGCCCCCGAGAACGCCGTCGTCATCACCGACACCGGCGGCAAGGTGCTCCAGACGATGGCGGCGGGTCAGTCCGGGCGTCAGCTCGGCGACGCTACGGGCGTCGCGGCGGCCTACGCCGGCCAGCTCGGCTCGGGCGACGCGGTCTTCAAGCTCCCCGTCGACGAGGTGCCGGTGAGCACGACCACGCTGGCTCGCAACATCGTCGTCGACCTCAGCGAGCAGCGCACCTACATCTACGAGAACGGGCAGGTGGTCAACAGCTTCCTCGTCTCGTCGGGCACGGCAGCCACCCCGACACACACCGGGAACTTCCGCATCAACTCGCACGTCCGGGTGCAGGACATGGGCGCTCTCTGCTACAACCCGAACGCCGTCAACAGCTACTGCACCGAGGACGTGCCGTGGGTGATGTACTTCAACGGCGACCAGGGCTTCCACGGCACGTACTGGCACAACAACTTCGGCAATCGGATGAGCCACGGCTGCGTGAACCTGTCCCTCGGCATGGCGGAGTTCCTCTACTCGTGGGCGCCGAACGGCACCGAGGTGCGCGTCCAGGCGTGACCCGTCGCGGCTGAGCGAGGTCAGGCGGCGTCCGCGGGAACGCGGCGCCGCGCCGCGACGCCGGCTATCACCAGGCCGAGCCCCGCGATCGCGGTGATCGCGAGCCCGACGATCGCGGGGATCGCGCCGGCCGCGTCGGCGGTGAGCGCTCCGCGGAGCAATGCCGTGGCTGCCGCCGTCGGCAGGGCTGCGGCGAGCTGCGAGATCACCGGCGGCACGGTCGAGGCGAGTCCGGCGGCGAGCGCGATGATCGCGATGAGAACTGCGACGATGCGCCCGGGGCCCCCGAACGCGGCAGCGAGCCCGTGGTTCGCGAGACCGAAGACCGCGCCGCACAGTATCGCCGCGCCGACGAAGGCGATCCATTCGAGCGGGGTCACGCCCACGGAGGTCAGCACGGCGGCGCCGACCACGAGTCCCTGCGCCGCGCAGATCGCGACCGTCGGCACGACGGCGCGGAGCCCGATCGCGACGGAGCCGGTTCCGCTCAAGAGTCGTTTCGTCGGCACCGCCTGCACGGCGAGGGCGGTCACGAGCGCTCCCAGCCACAGCGCGATCATCGTGAAGAGCGGTACGGATTGGATGCCGGTGGCCGGCGTCGCCTGGTCCACCACCACGGGTTCGGCGACGACGGCCGACAGCGTCGCGATGTCGTCGTCACTGTAGGTGGGCAGCTGACCGGACGCCTCGTCCAGGCCGGATGACAGCTCGGCGGCGCCGTCGTCGACCTGCGCGGCGCCGGTCGCGACCTCCGCGGCGCCTGTGGCCAGCTCTGCGCCGCCGGCGTTCGACGAGGTCGCCCCTGCCGCCACCTCGCCCGCTCCCGCCGCGGAGTCGTCGATTCCGGTCACGAGTCGCGGCAGGACCGCGGCGAGAGCATCGTTGCCGACCGCGACGCGGCGTGCGCCGCTCGCGAGATCGCGCAGGCGCGCGTCGGCTGCTTCCAGCTGCCGCAGCGCCTGAGTGGCTCGCTCGCACAGGCCGCCCGGTCCGGGACTCGCACACAGCTCGTCGACGAGGCCCAGCGG
>NZ_JBJDRL010000084.1:0-13756 GCF_044987475.1 Microbacterium sp. ZW CA_36 | reverse complement strand
TGAGTCGAGCCGCATCAACGCTCGCTGGCGCTCGCATTGATCCGGTGCGGAGAGGTTTCGACTCGCTTCGCTCGCTCAACCTTGAGTCGAGCCGCATCAACGCTCGCTGGCGCTCGCATTGATCCGGCTCGACTCAATTCTCGGCTCTGCCGAGGCGCCAGTAGCCCATGAAGGCGACGGCCCGGCGGTCGACGCCGCGCTCCGAGACGAGGTGCCGGCGCAGCGCCTTGATGGCGCCGGCCTCGCCCGCGAGCCACGCATACAGGCGCGCGCTCTTGAGTGCCGCACCGCCCTTCGCGGTGCGCGGCACCTCCCACAGGATGTCGGTGTCGATGTCGATCTCCTCGACATCGGCGCCCCGGCCCTCCGGTGCGAGGACGGCCGCGGCATCCGTCACCGACGACACGAGGTAGCTGTTGCGGGCGGCGGCCGCGTCCCGCGCGCCGACCCGGTACTCGAACCCGGGGTGCTGCGGAAGGTAGGCGATGTCGTCGTCGTGGGGAACCTCGAGCGCGACGACGCCGCGTGCCTCGGGCGGCAGCTGCTCGAGGATCGCCGCGATCGCGGGGGCGGCCGTCTCGTCGCCGGCGAGCAGGATGCTGTCGACCCGCGCCGGCGGCACGAAGTCGATGCCGTAGCTCACGCCCTCGTGGGCCGTGGTGGGGGCGTAGATGAGGACCTCGTCGCCGACCGCGGCGCGCGCGATCCAGTCGGAGGCCGGTCCCAGCACGTCGTGCGAGACCATGTCGATGTCCACCTCGCACTGCTCGTTGCGCACGTAGCGCGTGGTGTAGGTGCGGAACGGCGGGCGGCCCGCCTCGGGCAGCTCACGCCACTGCGTGTACCAGTCCTCGCCCATCGGCATCGCGTCCAGACCGACGGTGTCGGTGGGAAACACGACCTTGATGCGCTGGTCGAGTCCCGGGTCGCCGTAGTGCGCCAGATCGTCGCCGGCGAAGGTGAAGCGTCGGAAGCTCGGGGTCAGGTCGGTGATCGCCGTCACCCGCACGCGGAAGAACTGGTGGGTGTCAACGGTCGTGGCCATCGGAGGCTCCTGTCTGAACGGGTTCTGGCTGAGCGGCGGTGACGTGGTACCGGCCGCGCGGCAGGACGATGGGCGATCCCGACACCGGGTCGGGGACCACCAGTGCGTCGAGGTCGAAGACCTCGCGGATGAGCTCGCTCGTCAGCACGTCGTGCGGGGCGCCGCTCGCGACGACCTGGCCCGCGCGCAGCGCGAAGAGGTGGTCGGCGTAGCGGGCGGCGAGATTCATGTCGTGCAGCACCATCACGATCGTGGTGCCGTGCTCGCGATTGAGGTCGGTGAGCAGGTCGAGCACCTCGACCTGGTGGGCGACATCGAGGAAGGTCGTCGGCTCGTCGAGCAGCAGGATGTCGGTCTCCTGCGCCAGGGCCATCGCGATCCACGCACGCTGACGCTGGCCCCCCGACAGTTCGTCCACCGAGCGGTCGGCGAGCTCCTCGATGCCGGTCGAGGCGAGCGCGCGCGCCACCACCTCGTAGTCGTGCGCGCTCCAGCGCGCCATCAGCTTCTGGTGGGGGTGGCGTCCGCGGCCGACGAGGTCTGCGACGGCGATGCCCTCGGGCGCGATCGGGCTCTGGGGGAGGAGGCCGAGCGTCCGCGCGATCTCCTTGGTGGGGCGGCCGTGGAGCGCCTTGCCGTCGAGGACGACCTGGCCCTCGCGCGCCGGGATGAGGCGCGCGAGCGCGCGGAGCAGCGTCGACTTGCCGCATCCGTTCGCGCCCACGATCGCCGTGATGCGTCCGGGAGGGATGACCAGGTCGAGGCGCTCGACGATCGTCCGATCGCCGTACGACAGCGTCAGGCCCTCCGCCGACAGGCTGTGGGAATCGGTCATAGCGAGCCTCCGGCTCGATTCGTCCTGATGAGGAGGTAGATGAGGAAGGGGGCGCCGAGCACGCCGGTCACGACGCCGACCGGGTAGCGGCTGTCGAACGCGAACTGGCCGAGCAGGTCGGCCAGCTGCACGAGCAGCGCGCCGACGAGCGCCGAGGGCAGCAGCAGCGACCCGCCGGGGCCGACGACGCGGGCCGCGATCGGGCCGGCCATGAAGGCGACGAAGGCGATCGGCCCGGTGGCGGCGGTCGCGAACGCGAGGAGTGCGACGGCCGCGACGATGACCATCACGCGCGTCCCCTGGATCCGCACCCCGAGGCTGGCGGCCGCGTCGTCGCCGAGGCGCATGACGTTCAGGTCGCGACCCCGCGACAGCAAGGCCGGCACCAGTACGAGACTCGCGGCCGCGAGCGGCAGCACGGCCGACCAGGTGGCGCCGTTGAGGCTTCCGGTGAGCCACCTCATGGCGGCCTGCAGGTCGTACGAGGGAGCCTTCGACAGGACGTACGTGATCGCGGCGTCGAGCATGGCCGCCACGCCGATGCCGATGAGGATCAGCCGCGTGCCCGCGAAGCCGCCCTTGTTCGAGAGCAGGTAGATCGCGAGGGCGGTCAGCAGGCCCCCCGCGACGGCGAGCACCGAGACGGCGGTCTCGCTGAGCGAGAGCACGACGATGCCGAAGACCGCGGCGGCGCTCGCGCCTGCCGTGATGCCGATGATGTCGGGCGACGCGAGCGGGTTGCGCAGCATCGTCTGGAACGTCACGCCGGCGATGCCGAATGCGAATCCGGCGAGGATCGCCAGCACCGCACGGGGAAGGCGCAGCTCGCCGACGGTGAACGAGGCCCCGGGGACGGTCTCGCCGAGGATCACGCGCACGACCTCGTCGAGGCCGTAGAAGGTCTGGCCGATCATGAGCGATGCGGCGAAGACGAGCACCACTCCCACGGCGAGGGTGACCGTCACAATGGTGCGCCGGCGCGCA
This sequence comes from Microbacterium sp. ZW CA_36, assembly GCF_044987475.1. NCBI lineage: Bacteria > Bacillati > Actinomycetota > Actinomycetes > Micrococcales > Microbacteriaceae > Microbacterium > Microbacterium sp. ZW CA_36. The sequence goes on along the minus strand of NZ_JBJDRL010000084.1, from coordinate 10,892 downwards.
CGTCGCCGGCGGCCGCCGGCGACGGCCTGCGCGGTGATCGGAACGAGGGTGTCGGTGCTCACAGTTCCCGCACCTTCTGCCGGCGGACGATCCAGATGAAGAAAGGGGCGCCGATGAGCGCCGTCAGGATGCCGACCTCGATCTCGTCGGGACGCGCGATGACGCGGCCGAGGACGTCCGCGGCGACGAGCAGGCCGGCCCCCGCGACCGCGGAGAAGGGGAGCAGCCAGCGGTGATCGGTGCCGACCAGAAGCCGGCAGAGGTGCGGGATGATGAGGCCGACGAAGGCGATGGGGCCGGCGATGGCGGTCGCAGCGCCGCACAGGATGACGGCCCCCGCCGACGCGATCAGGCGGGTGCGCATCACGTGCTCGCCGAGTCCGGTGGCGACGTCGTCGCCGAGTGCGAGCGAGTTCATCCCGCGTGCACATGCGAGCGTGACGATGGCGCCGACCGCGAGCACGGGCAGGATCGTCGCGATGCGATCCCAGGTCGCGCCGCCGACCCCGCCGATCTGCCAGAACCGGAAGGTCTCGAGCAGATCGACGCGGGGGAGGAGCACCGCGCTCACCAGGGACATGAAGGCGGCGGAGGAAGCGGCCCCCGCGAGCGCGAGCTTGAGGGGTGTGGCGCCGCCGCGCCCGAGCGACCCGACGGTGTAGACGAACACCGCCGCGCCGCCGGCGCCGATGATCGACGCCGCGATGAAGGCGTAGGGGTCGGACATCCCGAAGAACGCGATGCCGATCACCACCGCGAGCGCCGCGCCGCCGGAGATCCCGAGGATGCCGGGGTCGGCGAGGGGATTTCGCGTCACGGCCTGCATCGCGGCGCCGGACAGGGCCAGGGCAGCACCCACGGCGATCGCGAGCACGGTGCGGGGCAGGCGGGCGACGACCGCGGCCTGCGCGACGCCGCTGGTGTCGCCGGAGAGCCCCGCGAGGATGTCGCCCAGGCCGACATCGCGGACGCCGAACGCCACCGACGCGACGCAGAGCATCGCGAGCACCGCGAACGACACCGCGAGCCACCCCACTCGCACCGCTGCCGGACGCCGCAGGGCTGCGGCATCCGGCAACGGCGTGCGGGTCTCGGAGACGGTCACCCGATCAGACTTCCCGGAAGGATCAGCCGAGCGCGCCGGCGAGCAGCGCGAAGTACTCGTCGATGCCCCAGCCGATCGACAGCGGCGACGGGTTGGCCGACGCTGCGAGGGGGGTCGACTCCTCGAGGATCGCGATGTGCCCCTCGGCGATGGCAGGGATCTGCGACAGCAGCGGGTCTGCCTGCAGCTGCGCGATGATCGATCCGCTCGCGTCGCCGTACGTGACGAAGACGTCGACATCGGCGAAGCGGTCGGCCTGCTCGGCGCTCACCGAGGTGTAGAACTGGACGCCGTCCGACTCCTCGGCAACGACCGTCGGCACCGGAAGGCCGAGGCTCTCGAGGAAACCGGGGCGCGTGTCGAGGCTCGTGTAGAAGCCGATCTGGCTGAAGTCCGACGGGTCGATGTACGAGAAGAGCACGCTGGCGTCGGCAAGCTCGGGGTGGTTCGCGAGCGCCGCGTCGACCTCGCCCTGCAGCTCCTCGATGAGCGCGTCGCCCTCGTCGGCGAGGCCGATGGCCTTCGAGTTCAGGCGGATCATGTCCTCGTAGGACGTGCCCCACGCGACCTCGGGGTAGGCGACGACGGGCGCGATCTTCGACAGCGTGTCGTACTCCTCCTGGGTGAGCCCGGAGTAGGCGGCGAGGATCACGTCGGGCTGCGTGTCGGCGACGGCCTCGAAGTCGATCCCGTCGGTCTCGTCGAACAGGACCGGCGTCTCCGCGCCGAGCTCCTCGAGCTCGTCCTCGACCCACGGCAGCACGCCGTCTCCGTCGTCGTCGCCCCACGTGACCTCGGCCATGCCCACGGGAACCACGCCGAGGGCGATGGGAACCTCCTGGTTCGACCAGGCGACCGTCGCGACGCGCTCGGGCTTGGACTCGATGACCGTCTCGCCGTACGCGTGCTCGATCGTGACGGGGAAGCCGTCGCCGGACGAGGAGCCGCTCGCGGTGTCGTCGGTGTTGTCGGCTGCCGCGTTCGCGCACCCGACGAGGGCGATCGCGGCGATGGCGAGCATCGCGGTGGCAGCGGCGGTGCGGTTCGGGCGCACGGAATCCTCCGGAGAAATTAGGTAAGGATGCCCTTATTCGGGCGCAGTAAGGCCAACCTTACCCAGCCGGTTTCCAGATTGCCAATCCGTGTCGACACATACCGTGCGCACACGACAGCCCCGGCCGATCGGCCGGGGCTGTCGATGGCGGATGCCTCGCGAGGAGGCATCCGGTCACTGCTTGGTCTTGTCCGCCGCGCGCACGAGCGCCCATGCCCCGGGGATGATCGCCGCGGCGAGCGCCGCCTTCACCAGGCCGCCGACGATGAAGGGGAGCAGGCCCACCTCGAGGAGGGCCCCGAACGAGTAGTCGAGACCCATGACCGCGTTCAGGACGAACGCCATGTACGGGATGCCGAACAGGAACGGCACGGCGCTCGCCGCCGCGAAGCCGAGGAACGCCAGCGCGGGACGGCGATCCCAGGCTCGTTCGGCGAACCATCCGGCGACGAACGCAGAGAAGATGAAGCCGATCACGAACCCGAAGCTCGGCTTGCCGACGGCCGCGAGCGTGCCGGTGAACCCGGCGAAGACCGGGAGCCCGGCGAGCCCCACGAGCATGTAGGTCGTGAGCGCGGCGGCGCCGCGCCACGCGCCGAGGGCGGCGCCCACGACGATCACACCGAGCGTCTGCCCCGTGATGGGGACGGGCCACAGCGGGATCTCCACCTGGGCGAGGAGGGCCACGATGCTCGCACCGGCGATGACGAGACCGGCGTCGAGGGCGAACGCGCGAGCGCGCGAGGACGGGCGGGCGATGACGTCGGCGAGCACGCGACGGGTCCCAGCGGAGGCGGTCGGGGCAGCGGCGATGGATGACATGGCACTCAGCCTAGAGGGACCCGCGCGGGGCTACTTGGACGCCGTCCACCAATGATCCGCCGATCCACTGTCCGCCTTCTACGACATCCGCTGTGCGCCACGCCGCGGGGACGGAACCCTCGCTCACGCGAGTGCCAGGCGTCGCGCGGTCGGCGCCCGTCGGCATGCACCGTGGAGGGCGGCACCGAGGAGCGCGACGGCCACCAGCGCGGTGACGACAGACGTGCCGGCGACCAGCAGCATCGCGACGGCGGCCGTTCCCACGACGGCGGCGCTGCCCACACGCCAGGCGGAGCGCGCCGCCGCGGGCGCGGGCAGGGCCTCGATCGGCGCGAGCCACCGCGCGACGAGCGCCGTCGCGGTGAGCGCCAGGGCGAGCCAGAGCGGACGGGTGAGCCACCACGATGCGCTGTCGACGGCGGGCAGCGGTACCTCGGTGGCCGTCGCGCCCGCTGCGGTCAGCCCCGCGAGGCCCAGGAGGACGGGCATGTGCCACAGGTACACGGTCATCGCGCGCGGCGTCACGAAGTCGGTCAGCGCCGACGGGAGCCGCCGCTCGGCAAGCCGCGCCAGCGGTCCGCGGGCGAGCGAGAACATGGCGGTGTGCGCGATGCCGACCAGCAGCAGCGCGGTGGTCGGAGGGTTGATGTTGGCGACCAGATCGGGGGAGTGGATGCCGCTCGTGAACGAGATCGCGAGCCCCGCGACCGCCCCGACCAGCCAGAATGCCCGCGCCCGTCGCGACAGCGCGTCGATCCGGCCGTCCGCGAGGAAGAAGCCGAGCTGCTGCATCGTCAGCCAGACGAATGCCAGGTTGAGGAAGCCGAGTCCTTCGATTCCCGTCGTGAGGCGCGCGACGTCGACTGCCGCCGCCGCCACGGCGAGCGCGGCGATGCTGCTGAGCGGCGCCCGCTCGTGGAGGCGAAGCAGTGCGGGCAGCAGCGCCTGGCAGACGAGGAAGACGCCGAGGAACCACAGCGGCTGCGCGAACCGGAATCCGGCCAGGGTCACGAGGTCGGCGGGCACCCCGGCCGCCGCGAGGAGCGCCAGCATGACGCCCGCGGCGCCGATCGTGACGAGCGCGGGAAGCAGCAGGCGGTGGATGCGGCCGGCGACGAAGCCGACGCCGTCGACTCCCCGCGCCCGGGCTCTGCGGAACGCGGTCACCCCGGAGAACCCGCCGATGACGAAGAACAGCGGCATGACCTGAAGAGCCCAGCTGAGCGGCACGATCCACGCGGTGCCGTCGCTCGCGTTGACGAACGACGGGCCGGCATCGGTCACGGTGACGCCGACCATCATCGCGTGCAGGACCACCACCGCGCTGATGCACAGGGCGCGGACCAGATCGATCGCGCGGTCTCTGGCGGCAGGTGCCGTCGGAGCGGCCGCGGCGGCGGTGGGGCGGACGATCGTCATGAGGCCTCCTCGGGGGTACGTCCCGGAAGGCTATGGACGCGGCGACGCCCGGGGCATCGCCCCGTGGTGCCGTTGCCGTCTCACCCCGTGGGGTGATCAGGAAGCGGCCTCGACCAGACCCGCGTCATAGGCGAAGATGACCGCCTGCACGCGGTCGCGCGCGCCCAGCTTGGCGAGCACCTTGCCCACGTGGGTCTTCACGGTCTGCTCCGAGATGAAGAGCTCGGCGGCGATCTCGGCGTTCGAGCGGCCGCGGCCGATGAGGGTGAGCACCTCCCGCTCGCGATCCGTGAGTTCGCGGAGCGTCGCGGTCGCTCGACCGGCCCGCGGCCGACGGGCGGCGAAGTGCTCGATCATGCGCCGGGTGACGCTCGGCGCGAGCAGTGCATCGCCCGCGGCCACGACCCGCACCGCGTGCACGAGGTCCTCCGGAAGGGCGTCCTTGAGGAGGAACCCGCTCGCACCGGCCTCGAGCGCGTCGTAGACGTAGTCGTCGATGTCGAACGTCGTGAGCATGAGGATGCGTGGAACGTGTGCGGCGGGATAGCCGGGGCCGAGGATGCGGCGCGTCGCGGCGATGCCGTCGAGCTCGGGCATCCGCACATCCATCAGCACGACATCGGGGTTCAGCCGGGCGGACAGCGAGGCCGCCTCGGCCCCGTCGGCGGCCTGGCCGACCACGCGGACGTCCTCCTGTGCGTCGAGCAGGGCGGCGAAGCCCGCCCGCACCATGGCCTGGTCGTCGGCGATGAGGACGGAGATCGTCACTGTGGGCCTTCCGTGGTCGGGATGGTGTCCGGTTCGGTCGCGATGCCGGCGAGGGGGAGCACGGCGTGCACCGTCCAGCCGCCGTCGGCGTCGCGTGCGGCACGGAGTTCGCCGCCGACGAGCGCGGCGCGCTCGCGCATGCCCAGCAGCCCGTGCCCGCGCTGCGACGGCAGCGCGGATGGCGGCTGCGCAGGGTCCGGTGGGCCGTTGCGGACGACGACGCGCACGGCCGCGGCATCCGCCTCCACCGACAGCGTGACCGGCGTGTGCGGGGCGTGCCGCACGGCGTTGCTCAGCGCTTCCTGCACGATGCGGAACACCGCGATGTCGACCGCGCTCGGCACGTTCACGGGCGCCGGCGAGACGCTCGCGTCGATCTCGGCGCCTGCGCGGCGGAGCGCCTGCACCAGGTCCGGGACGTCGCGGAGCCCCTGCTGCGGGACCAGATCGGCCTGCTGGTCGTCGGTGCGCAGGACGCCGAGCAGCCGTCGCATCTCTGCCAGGCCCTCGCGGGCGGTCTGTGCGATCTCGTCGAACTCGTGACGCGCCTCGTCGGAGAGCCCGGGCACGCGGTACCGCGCGGTCGACGCCTGCACCTGGATGAGCGACATCCCGTGCGCCACGACGTCGTGCAGCTCGCGCGCGATGCGGGTGCGCTCCTCGACCAGCATGCGCCGGGACTGCTCGCTCGCGGTCAGCTCCCGCTCACGGCTCAGCTCGGCGCCTACGCGCAGGCGGCTGGCGACCAGCACGGCCACGAGCAGTGCAGCCCCCGAGACCGACGTCACGATCACCAGATTCACGATGCCCGCCGCCACGGGGAGGGCACCGGCCAGCCCGATGACCACGGTCAGCGTGCCCACGATGGCGAGCAGCCACGCGACGAGCGCGAGGCGCCAGTCGTGCACGATGGCGAGCACGCCGACGAAGAGGATGAGCACGAGCATCGCCGGAACCGACCATGGCCACGGCCAGGTGGTGGCGACCGCCTCTGCGGCGGGCAGCGGCAGCGCGACCGCCGAGACGACGAACAGCGCGATCGACCACTGCGGGAACCAGACCGCGACGACAGGCGCCGCGCACAGCATCGCACCGAACAGGAACGCGAGCGGCGCCGGCTGCAGGTACAGCGCGATGTGCACCGGCACGAGCACGGAGAAGAGCGCGACCGACGCCAGCGCCAGCGCGCCGAACGCGAAGGTCCGCGGGCTCAGCCGGCGGCGCTTCGCGGACTCGGCAGGTGCCGGTGAGGGGGTCGCGCGCATTCTGTCATCCTGTCAGCCGACGGCGTTCACACGGGTGCCGCGACACGGCGCGCGCGCAGCGCGATGACGCGATCGACGACGAGTCCGATCGCGAGGGCCAGCACGATGCCCAGCACCGCGCTGAGGAGCGGCTGGTCCTTCAGCCAGGCGCCTGCGAGGAGGCCGATCGCGATGCTGTAAGCGGCCCAGCAGAGTCCTGCCGCCACGCTGAGAAGGGCGAATCGCCGCCAGCTGTACTGCAGCGCGCCCGCGGACAGATTCACGGCCACGCGCCCGACCGGGATGAATCGCGCGCCGAGGATGAGGCCCGCACCGCGACGGTCCAGCGCCGAGCCCGCCCACGCGAAGGCGCCGGCGACCCGCGGCCGCCGTATCCAGGCGAACCGGGTCGTGCCGGTGCGCCTGCCGATGGCGAAGGCGATGTTGTCGCCCACGGCGGCTCCGGCGGCGGCCACGACGCCGAGGAGCACCAGATCCGGTCGGCCGGTGGATGCCGCCACCGCCGCCGCGGCGACCAGCACGGTCTCGCTCGGGACCGGCGGGAAGAAGCCGTCGACGACGGCCACGACGAGCATCACGAGGTACAGCCACGGCGAGGAGACAGCCTGCAGGACGAGGTCGGTGATGAGATCCACCCCGGAAAACTATGCGCGGGGCGTGCGGCACGGCATCCCTCTGCGGTATCGACCGGGTCCCTCTGCGGAGGTATTCCGTCGATCGGGCGGGGACGGCGCCCCGTATACTGGATGGCTGGCCATTCGGTCACCACCCCTCTCCACCGACGGAACGGACATCCGCTGTGCTCGCCGTGCACGACCTCGAGATCCGCGTGGGCGCTCGCGTGCTCATGTCGGACGTCTCCTTCCGCGTGTCGGACGGGGACAAGATCGGACTGGTCGGCCGCAACGGCGCCGGCAAGACGACGCTGACCAAGGTGCTCGCAGGAGACCTCATCCCCGCCGACGGCAGGGTGGAGCGCTCCGGCGAGCTCGGCTACCTGCCGCAGGACCCCCGCTCCGGCGACCCCGAGATGCTCGCCCGCACCCGCATCCTCGATGCCCGCGGTCTGGGCACGCTCGCGATCGGCATGCACGACGCCTCGCTCGCCATGGCCAGCGATGACGAGGCGGTGGCAGCCCGCGCGATGCGCAAGTACGCCAACCTCACCGAGCGCTTCGAAGCGCTCGGCGGCTACGCGGCCGAGGCGGAGGCAGCATCGATCGCGCACAACCTGTCGCTGCCGGACCGCATCCTCGACCAGCCGCTGAAGACGCTGTCGGGCGGTCAGCGCCGTCGCATCGAACTCGCCCGCATCCTGTTCTCGGATGCCCAGACGATGATCCTCGACGAGCCGACCAACCACCTCGACGCCGACAGCGTCGTGTGGCTGCGCGAGTTCCTGAAGGGGTACAAGGGCGGCCTGATCGTCATCAGCCACGACGTGGAGCTCGTCGGCGAGACGGTGAACCGCGTGTTCTACCTCGACGCGAACCGCCAGATCATCGACGTCTACAACATGAACTGGAAGAACTACCTGCGCCAGCGGGTGGCCGACGAGGAGCGCCGCAAGAAGGAGCGCGCCAACGTCGAGAAGAAGGCCACGGTGCTCCAGCAGCAGGCGGCCCGATTCGGTGCCAAGGCGTCGAAGGCGGCAGCCGCTCACCAGATGGTGGCGCGCGCCGAGAAGATGCTCGCCGGGCTCGACGAGGTGCGTCAGGTGGAGCGCGTGGCCAAGCTGCGCTTCCCGAAGCCGGCGCCCTGCGGCAAGACGCCGCTCATGGCCTCGGGACTGTCGAAGTCGTACGGCTCGCTCGAGATCTTCACCGACGTCGACCTCGCGATCGACCGCGGCTCGAAGGTCGTCATCCTCGGGCTCAACGGCGCCGGCAAGACGACGCTGCTGCGCATCCTCGCCGGTGTCGACCAGCCCGACACCGGGCAGCTCGAGCCGGGTCACGGCCTGAAGATCGGCTACTACGCGCAGGAGCACGAGAACCTCGACGTCTCGCGGTCGGTGCTCGAGAACATGATGTCGGCCGCGCCCGACATCACCGCCACCGAGGCGCGCAAGGTGCTCGGCTCGTTCCTGTTCACCGGCGACGATGTGCTCAAGCCCGCCGGCGTGCTGTCCGGCGGCGAGAAGACGCGCCTCTCGCTCGCGACGCTGGTGGTGTCGTCGGCGAACATGCTCCTGCTCGACGAGCCGACGAACAACCTCGACCCGGCGTCGCGCGAGGAGATCCTCGGTGCGCTCGCGCACTATGAGGGAGCCGTCGTGCTGGTGTCGCACGACGAGGGGGCCGTCGAGGCGCTCAACCCCGAGCGCGTGCTCATCCTGCCCGACGGTGTCGAAGACATCTGGGGCCGCGATTACGTCGACCTCGTCACCCTCGCCTGACGCCAGCGCGCACAGAAGCGGAGTTGCGGCGCGACGCGACGGAGACGGATGCCGCGACCCGGCGTATCGTCGAGCAGCCCGATTGTCCTCCCCGCCAGCTTGCGCGCGGTCAGCGGCCGGCGGCGTCCAGCAGGGCGTCCTCGTCCTCGGCATCGCGGTCGCGGCGACGGCGGGGGGCCGGCGGAGCCGGGGGAGCGGCATCCGCCGATTCGTCCCGGGCGCTCTCGGCCTCCTCGGCGTCCTCGCGGCGGTGCCGACGCTCGGTGCGGATGACGTAGCCGATGAAGACGAAGCCCATCACCGCGAAGAGGATCCACTGGATCGCGTACGACAGGTGCGGACCCGGGTCGTCCGACGGCGGCTCGAGTGCGCTCGGCGCGGTGGCGGGCGCCGGGTCCTCCGAGACCATCACGCCGTACGCGCTCTGCTCCAGGGCGTCGCCCGCGTCGGCGGGGATCGCGTCGGCGATCAGCCCGAGGTTGATGGTCGGAACCTGTCCCTCGGGCGCCGAGCGCCCGGATGACGGCAGCGCCTCGCCCGGCCGCAGCCGCACGACGACGGTCGCCTCGCCGGACGGCGGGGCGGGCACCGCATCGGGGACGGGCTGGTCCTGCCCGGGCGCCACCCAGCCGCGGTCGACGAGCAGCACCCGGCCGTCGTCCAGGCGGAACGGCACGAGAACCTCGAAGGCCGAGGTGCCGCCGTGCGGCCGGTTGCGGGCGAGGAGCCCGTCATCGGCGAGGTAGGTCCCGGTCAGGACGACCGGACGCCACTCGTCCTGCGGGTCCAGTTCGCCGCCGGCCGGGATGAGGTCGGCGAGCGGCACTGCCGGCGCGTCGTAGTTCTCGGCGACGAGGGCGAGCTGCCCCGAGCGCTCCTGGTTGCGCGTGAACTGCCAGTTCGACAGGAACGCGCACGCGATGGCGAAGACGACGGCAAGTGCGATGTAGATCGCCCAGCGACCGGCGCGGGGCAGGTGCTGCATGCTGACGGAGCGACGGCTCATCGTGCGGTCTCCGTGGGAACGAGCGGCGCCACCCAGACCGGGAAATCGCGGGCGCTGAGGAAGTCGCGCAGGTAGCCGACGTGCTCGTCGCATGCGACCCAGGTCTTGCGGCGGTCTTCGGCGTGGATGCGGGGGTTGCGCCAGTCGATGCGCCAGCCCGCCGCCGCGCGGCATCCCGCCCGCGAGCAGGTCGCGTCGACGGCCGGCTCGGGTTCGACCTCGTTCATTCGGCCTCGTCGGGAGTGTCTCGAGCTCCGGGGTGCGTCTCTTCGATGCGGATCACGCGGGACTCCGGCGTCGGGGGTGCCGAGGGCGCTGCCGGAAGGGCCGCCTCGGGGTCTTCCCGGCGGTTGCGGCGTCCCTCCTGGCCCACATTGGCGGAGACGACGGCGATGTACGGAAGGAAGATCGCGGCGGCGCCGAATACCCACGTGTACCAGCCGTACGGGGTGATGACGACCATGAGGACGAAGCACGCGACGCGGATCCCCATGGTCACGAGATACCGGATCGAGCGCGCGTCGACGTCGTCGCGCGGTGCGCGCGGCAGGGACGTGGCCGACGGGGCGTGGCTCGAACTCTTCACGGTACTTCCAGGGTACGCCGGTTGCACCGCCCAGGAGCCCCGGGGACGATTCCCGGGGCTCCGGGATTCAGTACGTGCCGCCGGTCTGCTGATAGACCGAGACGAAGAACGCGAAGAACGCGATCGCCGCGATGATGCCGAGGATCGCGAGGCCGAGACCCACCCAGCCGACGATGGTGCCGGCGAGGGCCATGCCGCGTCCCTGCTCGCCGCTCGTCTTGAGCTGGCTGAGCGACATGTGGCCGGTGATGACGCCGACGACCGAGCCGATGAACGGCAGGATGACGAAGCCCGAGATGGAGGCGATGAGCGAGACGATCGCGAGCGTGTTCGTCTTGGCCGGTGCGCCGTAGCCGGGCGTGGATCCGTAGGCGGGCGCGGCACCGTACGCGGGCGCGGTCCCGTACGACGGGGCAGCGCCGGGCGCAGGAGCGCCGTAGGCCGGGGGATACGCGCCCTGGGCGGGCGG
>NZ_JBJDRL010000083.1:0-14402 GCF_044987475.1 Microbacterium sp. ZW CA_36 | reverse complement strand
GGCTCGACGCGGCCGACGCCGAGACGCTGCTCGCCGCGACCGGTGAGCGCTTCGAGCGTCTGCTCGCGATCGCCGGCGAACTGCGGGATGCCGGGCTCGCGGCATCCGGTCGCCTGGGCGTGATCACGTACTCCCGCAAGGTCTTCGTCCCGCTCACGACCCTGTGCCGCGATCGCTGCCACTACTGCGTGTTCGTCGACACCCCGGGCCAGCTGCTGAAGAAGCGCAAGCCCGCGTACATGTCGCCCGAGCAGGTGCTCGCCGTGGTGCGACAGGGTCAGGCGATGGGCTGCAAGGAGGTCCTGCTGACCCTCGGCGACCGCCCCGAGGATCGCTGGCCCGAGGCGCGGGCGTGGCTCGACGAGCACGGGTTCGCGTCGACGATCGAATACGTCGCCCACATCGCCCGCCTGGTGACCGCCGAGACCGGGCTGCTCGCCCACGCGAATCCGGGTGTCATGAGCGCGGAGGAGCTGCGGATGCTGCGGCCGACCGCGCCGTCGATGGGCATGATGCTCGAGACGACGTCGCGCCGGCTGTTCGAAGAGCCCGGGCAGGTCCACTTCGGCTCGCCCGACAAGGATCCGGCCGTACGGCTCGAGGTGATCGATGCGGCGGGGCGCGAACGCGTGCCCTTCACGACCGGCATCCTCGTCGGCATCGGTGAGACCGCCGCCGATCGCGCCGAGTCGCTCGTCGCGATCCGTGATGCCCACGAGCAGCACATGATCGATGGCCAGGGCCACGTGCAGGAAGTGATCGTGCAGAACTTCCGCGCGAAGCCCCGCACCGCGATGCAGGGGGCGCCCGACGCCGATCTGCTCGAGTACGTCGCCGCGGTCGCCGTGGCGCGGCTGGTCATGGGACCCCGCATGCGGATCCAGGTGCCGCCGAACCTCTCGGATCCCACCGAGTTCGACCTGCTCGTGCGCGCCGGCGCCGACGACTGGGGCGGGGTCTCGCCGCTGACGGCCGATCACGTCAATCCCGAGCGTCCGTGGCCGCACCTCGACGACCTCGCCCGCATGACGGCCGAGCTCGGCTTCGAGCTGCGCGAGCGCCTGACCGCTCAGCCCGAGTTCGTGCTCGAGGCCGAGACGTGGATCGACTCCGACCTGCGCCCCGCCGTCACGGCGCTCGCCGACCCCGCGACCGGCCTGGCCGCCGCACCGAGCCATGCGCCGAGTGCAGGCGTTTCGTCTTCGGGCGCCAGAGCGCCCTTCGCTCAACGACCGGAACCCGATGCCCGGTCGTTGAGCGAGCGAGGAACGAGCGAGACGAAACGCCCGCAACCCACCCCCCGGTCGTTGAGCGAGCGAGGAACGAGCGAGACGAAACGCCCGCAACCCGCCCCCCGGTCGTCGAGCGAGCGCCCTTCGACAAGCTCAGGGACCGCGAGCCCGCAACCCGGCCCCGGCGCCGTGCAGGCGGACATCCGCCGCTTGGCCGAGACCGCCGCGGCCGACCCGCTCGCGCTCGACGACGCCGAGTGGGTCGCACTCCTGGAGGCGACCGGCGACGACCTCGACATGCTCGCCGCGACGGCCGACGACGTGCGCCGCTACACCGTGGGCGAGGCGGTCACGCTCGTCGTCAACCGCAACCTCACGTCCTCCGGGCTCCGCGCCGCGACGACCGACGACCCGGCGACGTTCACGCTGGACGACGTCGGCGCCATCGCCGCCGACGCGTGGGACCTCGGCGCCACCGAGCTGTGCGTACAGGGTCTCCTGCCGCCGGATGTAGACGCCTCGGGCTACCTCGACATCGCGCGTGCGGCGAAGGCGGCGGCGCCCGGCATCCATCTCCACGCGTACCGCCCGCAGGATGTGCGCGATCTCGCCGACCGCTCCGGTCTCGGACTCGACGCGGCGCTGGCCGCCTTGCGCGAGGCGGGCGTCGACACCGTTCCCGGCACCGGCGTCAAGGTGCTGAGCGAGCGCGTCCGCGGCCTCGTGGCCCCCGGCGACCTTGAGATCGACCGCTGGATCGAGGGCATCACCGCGGCACATCGCGCCGGCCTCCGCTCGACGAGCGTGCTCTTCTACGGGCACGTCGAGACCACCGCCGAGCGCGTCGCGCACCTCCGGCGGCTGCGCGCGATCCAGGGCGCTTCGACAAGCTCAGCGACCGGAGGCGGGTTCACCGAGTTCGTGCCGATCCCCCTTCCGGGCCCCGCCGGCGGCGTGCCGCTCGTCCCCGGCCGGGCGTCGCTCGACGAGCACCGCGCGATGGTCGCGGTGTCGCGCCTGCTGCTGTCGGGCAGCATCCCGCACGTGCAGATCCCGTGGACGCGTGTCGGGCGCGAGGCTTCCGTCGTCCTGCTGCAGTCGGGTGGCGACGACCTGGGCGGCACGCTGCTCGACGGCCGCGTCAAGCCCGAGGCGGGCATCGAGCAGGGCCTCGAACTGCCGGTGACGGATGCCGCCGCCATGGTCGCGCGGCTGTTCCGCCCGTTCCGCCGGCGCACGACGACGTACGGCCAGGCGACGCGATGACCCGCGTCGAGGTCGCGATCGTCGGTGCCGGGTTCGCGGGCATCGGCATGGCGATGGCGCTGCGTCGCGCCGGCCGCGAGGACTTCGTCGTGCTCGAGCGCGGCACATCCGTCGGCGGCACCTGGCGCGACAACACCTACCCGGGCGTCGCGTGCGATGTGCCGTCGCACCTGTACGGCTTCGCCGCGCACCCGAACCCGTCGTGGTCGGGCACGTACGCGAAGGGCGCCGAGATCCACTCCTACCTCGAGCACGTCGTGGACGTCGAGGGCCTGGGCGACCGGCTGCGCCTGCGCACGGCGATGCAGCGGGCCGAGTGGGATGCCGGGCACGCGGTCTGGCGCATCGGCACGTCGCCTGCGGGGGCGTCCCACCGGTCCGCCGGACATCAGGGCGCGTCATCCGGACGCGAGGGCGAGACCGATGACGACGTCATCATCGCCGACGTGCTGGTGCTCGCGTGCGGGCGGCTCACGGAGCCGACGATCCCCCGGATCGCCGGCCTCGAGCAGTTCCCGGGGCCGCTGTTCCACTCGGCGCGGTGGGATCACACCGCAGATCTCGCCGGCGCACGCGTCGGCGTCGTCGGCACCGGGGCGAGCGCCGTCCAGATCGTGCCCGAGCTCGCGCGCGCAGCGGCGCATGTCACGCTCTTCCAGCGCACGCCCGCATGGATCGTGCCGCGGGGCGGGGACGCGTATTCCGACGCCGACCGCGCCCGCTTCGTCACGGACCCCGCGTCGCTCGAGGCGCTGAGAGCCGATCTGTACGCCGAGGGCGAGGCGCGCTTCGCCTCGCGCTCGGGGGACTCCGCCGCCGCGGCGGAGGCCGAGGCCGTGGCGCTCGCGCACCTCGAACGACAGGTGGCCGATCCCGCGCTGCGCGCCGCGCTCACCCCGGACTACGCGTTCGGGTGCAAGCGCGTGCTGCTCTCGGACGAGTTCTACCCCGCCGTGGCATCCGGCGCCGTGTCCCTCGTGCCGGCCGCGCTCGCCGCCGTGGAGGGCTCGACGCTCGTCGCCTCCGATGGCACCCGCCACGAGATCGATGCGCTCGTCCTCGCGACCGGCTTCGCCTCGACCCGCCAGCCCTACGCCGAGCTCGTCGCCGGCGAGCACGGCCAGACGCTCGCCGAGCACTGGTCGGGCGGGATGACGGCGTTCGCCTCGACCGTCGTCGCGGGCTTCCCGAATCTCTTCGTGCTCAACGGCCCGAACGCCTCACTGGGTCATTCGTCGTCCGTGCTCATGATCGAGGAGCAGGCGGGCTACGTCGCCCGCGTCCTCGACGACCGCTCGGGCCGGGTGCTTCGCGTCGACCCCGACGCCGAACGGCAGTACACCGACGAGATCGCGCGGGCGGCGGCATCCACCCGCTGGATGACCGGCGGATGCCGCAACTGGTACGTCGACGAGCGCTCCGGCCGGCTCGCCCTGCTGTGGCCCGGCACGGTCGACGCCTTCCGCGAGCGGCTCGCCCGGGCCGACGGCTCGGAGTTCCTGCCCGCACACGACGACCCACACGGCCGCCGGGAGGACCCGCGCCCGCACCCCGATCGCGAACCTGCTCTCGAAGGGAGCTCCGCATGACCGTTCCGCTGCGCTTCGGCTACAAGGCGTCCGCCGAGCAGTTCGGCCCCGCCGAGCTGCTCGACTACGCGATCCAGGCCGAGGAGGCCGGGTTCGACTCCGTCTTCATCTCGGACCACCTGCAGCCGTGGCTGCACGACGGCGGGCACGCTCCGGCATCCGTCCCGTGGCTCGGCGCGCTCGGCGCGAAGACCTCGCGCGTGCTGATCGGCACGTCGGTGCTGACCCCCACCTTCCGGTACAACCCGACGGTCGTCGCGCAGGACTTCGCGACGCTCGGCGTGATGTACCCGGGGCGCGTGATCCTCGGCGTCGGCACGGGCGAGGCGCTGAACGAGGCGAATCTGGGCATCGCGTGGCCCGACCCGCCCGAGCGGTTCCAGCGGCTCAAAGAGGCGATCGGCCTCATCCGCCGGCTGTGGTCGGAGGACCGCGTCAACTTCGACGGCACCTATTACCACGCCCGCAACATCACGATCTACGACAAGCTGCCCGAGCCGGTGCCGATCTACATCGGCGCTGCCGGGCCCGCCGCGACCCGCCTCGCCGGTCGCATCGCCGACGGGTTCATCACCACGTCGGGCAAGAAGCGCGAGCTTTACACCGACACGCTCCTGCCGGCGCTGCACGAGGGCCTCGAGAAGGCGGGCCGCCCGGCCGACGCCATCGACACGCTCATCGAGGTGAAGGTGTCGCTCGACGCGACGCTCGAGGCCGCGCAGGAGAAGACCCGGTTCTGGGCGCCGCTCGCCCTCGCGCCCGACGAGAAGATGGGCGTCGACGACCCGATCGAGATGCAGCGCCTCGGCGAGCAGCTTCCGATCGAGCGCGCGGCCTCGCGGTTCATCGTGTCGGACGACCCCGATGAGCACGTCGAGCGCATCGGGTGGTACATCGAGCTCGGGTTCCGCCACCTGGTGTTCCACGACCCCGGCCACGACCAGGGCGCGTTCCTGCGGCTGTACGGCGAGGAGATCCTGCCGCGGCTGCGCGCGCGGTTCGGCGCGTGAGCCCGCTGTTCCGGCGGCGCGGGCGTGCACCGCGCACGACTCAGGCCGAGCCGCCGTCGGCCCGGCGCGACGAGGTCCCCTCGGCCGACCCGCGTGAGTTGCGCACGCCGCGCTGGATCGTGGTGGTCCCGGTCAAGCCGTCGGCGCGCGCCAAGTCGCGCCTCGACGTCGAGGGAGTGGGCCGTGCCGACCTCGCCCGCGCGATCGCCCTCGACACGCTCACCGCGGCGAGCGTGTGCGAGCTCGTCGCTCAGGTCGTCGTGGTGACCGACGACGCGACGCTCGCACGCGAAGCGGCGATGATCCCGGCGCTGCGGTTCGTCCCCGAGCGCGACGCGGGCGGGCTCGACGCCGCGGTGGCGGTGGGGGTGGCTGCGATCGATCCGGACGGACGGATGCCGCGCGCAGCCCTCCTCGGCGACCTTCCGGCTCTGCGACCCGACGATCTGGCCGAGGCACTGCGGGCCGCGGCATCCGTCGACCGGGCCGTCGTGCCCGACGCGGAGGGCACGGGCTCGACGCTGGTCACCGCACGGGCGGGCGTCGCGTGGGAGACGTCGTTCGGCGACGGCTCCTTCGCGCGGCACGTCGCGCTGGGGTGTGAGGCGCTCCCGATCGCGGATGCCTCCACCCTTCGTCGCGACGTCGACACCGCCGCGCAGCTGACGGCCGCCGCCGCGCTCGGCCTCGGCCCCCGCACGGCCGCACTGCTGGCTGCGCACGCCGAGGCGTGACGCGTCTCGCCGAGGATGAGGATGGGCCCGTCGGCCGGCACGGCGCTAGCCTGGCGTGATGAGCGACTACGAGGTGCTGGAGATCGGCGGGCTCGACGAGTGGCGGGCGCACTACGGCGGGTTCCGGCCCGACAGCTCGCGCGACGGGCGCAGAGTGGTCGACCACGAGCTGAATCTGCAGTACATCGGCATGACCGCGAACGCGTATGAGCCGGGTGAGGAAGCCGGCTACTGGCACGCGCACTCGCGCGTCGAGGAGGCCTACGTGTTCCTCGCCGGCCGCGGGCAGATGGCGCTCGACGACGACATCATCGACGTGGGCCCCGGCACCGTGGTGCGCGTGGGCCAGGGCGTGCTGCGCACGTGGCGCGCGCTGCCCGACAGCCCCGAGCAGCTGCGGTGGCTGTGCATCCGCGCCGGCGGCCGCGAACTGCCCCAGCTGCCCGACGACAGCCAGCGCGCCCCCGACCGCGCCTCCCCCTGGACCTGACCCCGCGGCCTGGATCCCCGAACGCGTGAACCCTCAGGACGCGGACCCGCAGGACGCGACGCTCGCCACGAACCCGCAAGACGCGACGCTCGCCACGAACCCGCAAGACGCGACGCTCACCGCGAACCCGCAGGACGCGACGCTCACCGCGTACGAACGCGGCGCCCGGCAGTACGCCGAGCGCACCGCGCAGGATCCTTCGCCGCTGGTCGACGACCTGCTCGCGCTGGTGCCCCGCGGGTCGCATGTGCTCGAGCTGGGCAGCGCGACCGGGCGGGATGCCGCAGCCCTCGAATCCGCAGGCGTCATCGTCGACCGCACCGACGGTGCCACCGCCTTCATCGACACGCTGCGGGCGGCGGGCCACTCGGCGCGAGTGCTGGATGTCCGCGCCGACGACTTCGGCGGGCCGTACGACGCCGTCTTCGCGAACGCCGTCCTCTTGCACGTGCCACGGGCCGACCTTCCCCGCGTCCTGGCCACGGCGCGGCGCGCGTGTCGCCCGGGCGGCGTCCTGGTCGCCAGCTTCAAGAAGGGCACAGGCGCCGCCTGGTCGGAAGCGAAGCTCGATGACCCGCGCCACTTCACGTACTGGGACCAGGAGGGGCTGCGGGAAGCGCTGCGCACCGCGGGCTGGCGTCCGGAGCGCGTTTTCGAGTCGACGCGCGCCGAGTCCGTGGAACGCTGGATCACCGCGATCGCGCGGAGCGCGGCATCCGTCTCCCCCGGTCCCGAGATCAGGTGATCTCACCAGGACAGGACGATCGCGCAGAGAATCTCCTGCTCCCGTCACATCACCTGATGCGGTGACGTGACGGACACGCGCCGGAACGGATGCCGCGGCCCAGCCGCGCGCCCCGACCCGTCAGCCGAGGAGCAGGTACACCGCGCCGACGATGGTGAAGGCGATCACGAGCTTCTCGAACACGGACTGCGGCATGCGGTCGGCCAGCCAGCGGCCGAGGAACGCGGACGCGACGACGAGCGGCACGAGCACCAGGTCGATGAGGAGCCCGGGCACGGTGATGATCCCGATGCCGATCGAGAACGGCACCTTGAAGAGGTTGACGATGGCGAAGAACCACGCCGCCGTGCCGAGGAACGCCTTCACCTCGAAGCGCGCCGCGAGGAAGTACATCGACATCACGGGGCCGGCGGCGTTCGCGACCATCGTGGTGAACCCTCCGAGCGACCCGTAGGTCGCCGCGGCGATGCGGTGTGGTCCGGCGGTGTCGACCTGCGACATGAACCGGCGGCGCAGCAGCGTGATGGCGATCACCGCGAGGAGGATGACGCCGATCGACCGCTTCACCCAGAGGTCGTCGGCGAACCACAGGAACACCACGCCCAGCAGCACGCCGACGACGACGGCAGGGGCGAGCCGCAGGAGTGTCCGCCAGTCCGCGTGGCGGCGATACATGGTGACCGCGAACAGGTCGGCGACGATCAGCAGCAGCAGCAGCACGCCGGTCGACTGCTTCGCCGGAAGGACGGCCGCGAAGATCGCGACGGCGATGGTGCCGGCTCCGGGAACGGCGGTCTTCGAAAGTCCGACGACGACGGCGCCGACGCCGAGCAGGGCCCACGCCCACCACGCCAGCTCGGGCACGTCAGAGAGCTCGATCGTCGGCCAGGCCGGCGGTCAGCGCCGCCTCGCCGAGCGCCGTCTGACGCGCATCGTCCGTCATCCACAGCGGACGGACGAGAGATCGGATGCCGAGCCGGGCGACCTCGTCGGCCACAGCCTCGTCCTCCTCGGCGATGAGCCACGCGTCGAGCAGCCCGCCGTCCGCGCGCGCACCGTACAGCCCCGCCACCGCGGCGGCGGAAGTCTCGACCCCGATCGCGGTGAGGCAGACGTCGGCCATGCCGCGCACGACCTTGCCGCCGATGATGGGCGAGACGCCGACGACCGGCGCCGCGGTCTCGCGGAGCGCCTGACGGATGCCGGGCACGGCGAGGATCGGGCCGATCGACACGACGGGGTTGGAGGGCGCGAGCAGCACCACATCAGCCGTCGCGATCGCTTCTGTCACGCCGGGTGCGGGAACGGCGCCGTCGACGCCGGGGTTCTCGAACCGCGCGGGCGCGAGGGTGGCGCGGTGACGCGTCCACCACTCCTGGAAATGCAGGCGTGAGCCGTCCTGGAGGACGACGATGGTGTCGACCTCCGTGTCGGTCATCGGCAGCAGGCGTGCGCCGAGGTCCCAGCGGTGCGACATCCGCTCGAGCACCTGCGTGGGCGTGAGGCCGTCGCGCAGCCAGCCGGTGCGGGCGAGGTGCGTGCCGAGGTCGAGGTCGCCGAGAGTGAACCAGGGCCATCCCGCGCCCCACTCCTGCAGCTCGTGGTTGACGCGCTCGCTGTCGCCCTGACGACCCCAGCCGCGTTCGGCGTCGTTCACGCCGGCGAGCGCGTAGGTGATCGAGTCGACGTCGGGTTGGAGGCGGACGCCGGAGAGCCACAGGTCGTCACCTGTGTTGACGATCACGGTGAGCGCCGACGCGGTGTCGTCGAGGCCGCGCGCGCGCAGCGCTGCGCGGACGCCCAGCACGAACCGGGAGCCGCCCACGCCGCCCGCGAGCACGACGATGCGGGGCGTGCCGGCCATCTGGCGTCAGCCCCGGCCGTCCATGCCGAGCTGCGGGAGCACGCCGGTGCGGGGTGCGAACTCGTCGGCCGCGTGCGGCAGCGAGAACTTGGCGACCGCGTCGATGAGCGCGTCGACCGTCTGCGCGTCCGCGATGACGTCGACGTCGAGGCCGGCCCGGCGGGCGTCCTTGGCCGTGCGCGGTCCGATCGCGGCGATGAGGGTGGTGGCAGGGATGTGGGAGAACTGCTCGTGCACCTGCTCGGCCACCGAGCCGCTGGTCACGAGGATGGCGTTGATGCGTCCGGATCGGACGTCTTCCGCGATGCGCTCGGTCACCGGCACCCCGACGGTGCGGTAGGCGACGACGCTGCGGACACGGTGCCCGGCCTCGGTCAGCATGCGGGTGAGCACGGGCTTGGCGATCTCGCTGCGGAGCGTGAGGATGTCGCGGGCCTGCGGCTCGAGGCCGATGAGCTGCTCCGCCATGCCGGCCGCGGAGTTGTCGCGCTCAGGAACCAGGTCGACGCGGTAGCCGACGGCGAGGAGCGCTGCCGCGGTGGTCTCGCCCACAGCCGCGACCTTCGTGGTCGGCGGGACGACAGCCCGATACGCGTAGAGCACGTCGACGGTCGTAGCGCTCGTCACGGTGAGCCAGTCGAACCTGCCGGCTGCCAGATCGGCGAGCGCCTGCTCGAGCGTGGCCTGGTCATTCGTGGGCGCGAAATTGATGAGGGGGGCGATGACGGGGGTCGCGCCCTGACGACGGAGAGTGGCCGCGACACCGTCGCCCCAGGGGCCGCCCCGAGGGACGAGAACGCGCCAGCCGGTCAATGGTTTGAGGGACTGGTGCTGAGCTGCGGCGGTGTTCATAAGGGGGTCGACTCTCGATGGTGCTCAGTCGGCCGCTCACCACGTTCGAGCAGCCGATGCGCGATTCGAATCGGGTTCGCGCGATCGGCAGCATACGCACCGTTGCACTGCCTTGCCTCCCGAGCATACCCCTCATCCCGGAAGCAGTGCCCCTCACCTGTGGAGAGCGCGGGAAGCGGCGGGATCAGCGCGTGTACAGGCGGACGAAACCCCAGACGGCGGCGCCGATCGCAACGGCACCCACGATGACCGCTGCGGCGGCGAGCGCAGGGTTGCTGCGCTGGAAGGCGCGAGCCTGCTCGACACCGTCATCCACGGCCCGGCCGACGCGCCGTGGCACGTTGGCCTTCTCTTCGATCGCGGCGAGCGCGGCCTTCAGTTCGGTGCGCGCCTGCACGACGGGATCGCCGATGCCGAGCGGGACGGCGGTGCGGGGCACGGGCACGGGCACGACGGCGTCAGAGCTCATCGCGCACCTCCTTCACATCCAGGGCGATCGACTGCACGGGGTTCTGACGCTCGCCGATCTTCTTGAAGCGAAGGATGCCGAGCCAGGCCAGCACCGCCGTGATGACGAGCATCGCGAAGAAGACGACGAGCGCCGAGAGCCATACCGGCCACCACGACGACAGCCCTGCGATCACGAAGGTGCCGAGGACGGGCACCGACCAGAAGAGCACGAACAGGGCGGCGAACACCCACAGCGCACCCCACCCGCCGTCCTTCGCGGTGCGGGAGAGCCACGCCTTGGCGGCGTCGATCTCCGCGATGACGAGGTTGCGGATCAGCTCCGGGATCTCGCCGATCAGCGTGAGCAGGCTGTCGTCCGCGCGGTCGCGGAAGCCACGCGGCGTGGTCATCACGTCAGGCCCCGCCGCGGCCGTTCTGCGACGCGTCGTCGATCGCATCCTCGACGGCGTCCTTCACCGCCTTCGCCGAGGTCTGCGCCGCCTTCTCCACGTCGTCGGCCGAGTCCTGGCCGACCTTGAGGGCGGCGTCGAGCTTCTGCCCGGGCGTGCCCTTCGCTCCGGCGGCCTGGGTGACCTTGACCGCCGAATCCCACAGCGTGGACGGCAGCGCCATCGCCTGCGACTTGGCGAAGTCCTTCACCTTGTCG
The DNA here is from genome assembly GCF_044987475.1 of Microbacterium sp. ZW CA_36. Lineage (NCBI taxonomy): Bacteria > Bacillati > Actinomycetota > Actinomycetes > Micrococcales > Microbacteriaceae > Microbacterium > Microbacterium sp. ZW CA_36. The sequence goes on along the minus strand of NZ_JBJDRL010000083.1, from coordinate 3,503 downwards.
ACCTGCGCCTTCACGGGCTCGGCGTTCCACACCTTCAGCCACTGCGCCTTGATCTGCTCGTACCGCTCTCGGCCCGCCCGCGTACCGAGGACGTACCCGATCGCAAGTCCGACGACCAGTCCTGCCTTGCCCTTCATGAGGTCTCCTCACGCTTCGGTGTGCACCTGACGACCCTCCCAGGGTAGCCCTGTATGCCGATTCCGGCATCCACCCTTGACACCGGTCGTCACGGCGTGCTCATTCCGTTGCGGCTGCGCCCCACAGCACCTGGCGGCGCAGCCGGTCGGTCTCCTCGCGCGCGTCGGCGACCACCTGGGCCAGCCCGCTTCCCGAGAGCCACGCACCGACCGTCGCCAGGCCGTGCGCACGCTCGACCGCAGCGCGCACGCCGGCCGCGCGATCGCGGTGTCCGAGGGCCGACGCGGGCGGGGCGAGGGTGAACGCGTCACGGTGCGCGCCGACGGTCCGGTCCGCGTCGAGAGCCACACCGAGGAGGGCGGATCCCTCTGCCACGGCGAGAGCGGCCGCATCGGCGTCGTCCAGTCCCGCGGTGGCGGGCACGACTCCCGGTGCGCCGAAGGCGAGGCGGAGGACGTGGCGGCCGGGCCCGACCTCACGGGCGAGCCACTCCCAGCGCGCGGTCTCGTGGACGAGCCCCGTCGCTCCGCGCCCACCGGGCACGGCGTGCACGTGCGCGCCGCGCGGAGCCGCATCAAGCTCGGGGGCGTCGACGACCAGCGTCACCACCTCCCGCGCGATGCCTGCCGGCGGCACGTCGGCGAACTCAGGGGCGCCGAGCGCCGGAGCCACGAGGGCGCGCGCGGCGGCTTCGCCGGTCGCGATGACGACGGCGTCGGCCGGGAGGTCTCCCAGGAGTGCCTGGTCCGGCTCGGCGGACGTCGCGGCCGAGCTCGTCGACGCCGCGGCCGTCTGCGCTGCGAAGCCGACCGTCCAGGTCTCGCCGCTGCGCACGAGGCTCGACGCCCGCGCGTTCGTGTGCAGCACGACCCCGCGCTCCGCCAGCCGTTCCGCCAGAGCGGCCACGAGCTGCGGCATCCCGCCGTCCAGCCCTTCGATCGCGGCACCCGAGGCACCCACGCGGACGTCGGCGACGGCGCCGCCCAGCCAGCCGGTGCGGGTGAGCGCGTTGCTCAGTCCCGGCGCCGCGATCTCGACGTCGACGTCGTCGGGGTCGAGGCCGAAGCGGTCCACGGTGAGCGGTGCGACGAGACGTTCGCGCACCTTGGCGCCCATGCGGCTCTGCACGAGGCGGCCGAGGCTGCGCTGGGCGCCGATGGTCAGCGGCGGACGCAGCCGGTCGAGGTAGGCGCGCCACGTGCCGTCCCAGCCGATCAGCCGGCGCACGTCCTCGTCCCACGGATTCGCCGGGATGCCGAGCACCTGCTCCGTCGGCAGCGGCGCGGCGCCGCCTTTCACGAGGCCGGCGATCCACTCGCGCTCGTCGCGCGGCGTCACGATGGTGGCCTCCGGCAGCACCTCGTCGACCAGCCGTCGCACGGCGCCGCCGCGAGTGGACCAGCAGGTGACGCCGGTCTCGAGATCGTGGTCCCCGATGCGGGCCGAGCCGATCGTGCCGCCGAGGCGATCGGATGCCTCCACGAGCGTGACGCCCATGCCGACCTTGGCGCACTCCCAGGCGGCGACCAGCCCGGCGATGCCGCCGCCGATCACCACCACGCGTGTGTGGCGGGCATGGTCGACGAGGTCCTGGAGCGGTTCGGCGGCCGGGCCCACCCGCCCGGCGGCTCGAGGTGACGCGCCGGCGGCGTCGGGAGAGGGCGTGGGGACGGTCACGGCATCCATCCTCCCATTCGCGCCCTGCCGCGCCGGGGGCCGCGGGTGCGAGACTGGGGCCATGACGCTCCACATCACGGGCGACGACGACGCCGATCGCCTGCTGACCGACGACCCGCTCGCCCTGCTCATCGGCATGCTGCTCGATCAGCAGGTCGCGATGGAGACCGCGTTCGCCGGTCCGCTGAAGATCTCGGAACGAGCGGGAACCCTGGATGCCGCAGCGCTGGCGAGCTTCGATCCGGAGGCGTTCGCCGCACTGTTCTCGGCAACGCCCGCCGTGCACCGGTTCCCGGGATCGATGGCCGCACGGGTGCAGGCGCTGTGCGCGGCCGTCGGCCAGGACTGGGGCGGCGACGCCTCGGCGATCTGGACGCGCGACGAGCCGGACGGCGCCACGGTCCTCAAGCGGCTCAAGGCCCTGCCGGGATTCGGGGAGCAGAAGGCGAAGATCTTCCTCGCGCTGCTGGGCAAGCAGTACGGGTACACCGGCGACGGATGGCGAGAGGCGTCCGCGCCCTACGGCGAGAACGATTCGTTCCGCAGCGTCGCCGACATCGTCTCGCCGGAGTCGCTGACGAAGGTGCGCGAGCACAAGCGCGCCATGAAAGCAGCCGCGAAGTCGGGTGGCGGGGGCGTGTGATGAAGAAGACCGGTGGTGATGTCGACGAGTTCCTCGCGGCCGTGAGCTCCCCCAAGCGGCGCCGGGATGCCGCGACGATGGTCGCTCTCATGCGCGATGTCACCGGGCGCGAGCCCGAGCTGTGGGGCACGATCATCGGCTTCGGGTCGTGCCACTACCACTACCCGACCGGCACGGAAGGCGACGCCCCCATCAGCGCGTTCGCCCCGCGCCGCCAGGCGACGACGGTCTACCTGCTCGACGCCGGGGCGCACGGCGAGCGGCTGGCGAGACTGGGCCCCCACGAGATCGGTGTCGGCTGCCTGTACCTCAAGGACCTCCAGTCGATCGACGCCGAGGTGCTGCGAGAGATCGTGGCCGAGGACTACCGGCGTGTGATCGTCGGAGACACCGGCTCCGCGACGCTCACCGTCACCGACTGACGCGCCCCGCCTGCGCCGACCACGATCCCCGGGACCGACGGCGCCGGGTCCTAAGGTTGACGACGTGCGGCTGAGGTTCTTCGGTGGACTCGAGGCGGAGGCGGACGACGCCCCGGTCGAGATCCGCGGTCGCGGCCAGGAGGCGCTCCTCTTCCGCCTCGCACTCGACGCGGGCACGACCGTCGCGTACCGCTCGCTCGCCGAGGACGTGTGGCCGGACGACCTGCCCGACGACCCGCGCGCTTCGCTGCAGTCGCTGGCCTCGCGCCTGCGCCGCGTCGTCCCCGCCGGCACGCTGGAGGCGGTGCCGGGCGGGTATCGGCTGGCGATCGCGCGCGAAGACGTCGACATCGCGCTGTTCCAGGATCTCGTCGCTCGCGCCCGGCACGCCGAGGACCCGGCTGCTGCCGTGGCGGACGCGCGGGCCGCCCTCGCGCTGTGGCGCGGGGAGCCCTGGACGCCGGGCGACGGCTTCGACTGGGTGCTCCGCGACCTGCTGGAGGATCGGGCCCACGCCGAACGGATCGCCGGAGCCGGGGCCGAGGCCGGGTCCGGGGTGGGGAGCTTGGCCCCGACGGGGGCGGCCGCAGCAACATCGGGCACCGCGCCCGAACCGCCCGCAC
>NZ_JBJDRL010000082.1:0-14510 GCF_044987475.1 Microbacterium sp. ZW CA_36 | reverse complement strand
CCCACCTACGCCCGCTCGCGTCCGCCTGCGTGCGCAACTCAGGAGATCCGGCGGAGGGTTCCTCGTCGGACCCCGGATTCCTGCATGTGCTCGGCGAAAGTCTCGCGATTCTTCCTGAGTTGGGAACGTGTGTGGGGGCGTGACGGGCGCTTAGCCTGAGGGGATGACGACCGCCACGGCTGACCTGTACGACGAGCGCGGCGACGAGCTGGACTCGCTCGCGCTGCAACTGCACGATTTCGGCGGGCGCGTGGCGTTCGACGGCCCCGTGCGAACGGTGCGGTGCCACCGGGACAACGCGCTCGTGAAGGAGATGCTCGCGACCCCGGGCGCAGGCGCGGTGCTCGTGATCGACGGCGGAGGGTCGCTGGAGTCCGCGCTCGTCGGCGATCTCATCGCGGCGTCCGCGGTCGAGAACGGCTGGGCCGGGCTCATCGTGTTCGGCGCGATCCGCGACCGCGTGGCCATCGGCGAACTGCCGATCGGCGTCAAGGCGCTGGGCTCGAACCCCCGCAAGAGCGCGAAGGCCGGGATCGGCGAGGTCGACGTTCCGCTGGCGATCGCGGGTGTCGCCTTCGTTCCGGGCACGCACGTGTGGGCGGATGCCGACGGGATCCTCGTGGAGCGCTGAGCGCTGAGCGCTGGACGCTGGACGCTGAGCGCTGAGCGCTGAGCGCTGAGCGCTGAGCGCTGAGCGCTGGACGCTGAGCGCTGAGCGCTGGGCGCCGCGGGCAGGCCCGGGGCGCCGGCCACGCTGCGCCCCGTCCGGTCGGGATGGGCCTGCCGCCGCGCTGCCCAAGCGACTGCCGGGATGTGCCGGGCGCACGCGCTGCTGTGCCGGCCCGCGCCGTGGCTCAGGGCAGCTTCTGCCAGTGATCGGGTCCGAGCGAGCCGGCCGGGTACTCGTCGAGCGGCACCTCGCCCGCACGCCAGGCCACGAGCACGGGGTCGACGATGCGCCACGACTGCTCGGCGGCGTCCCCGCGCACGGCAAGCGTCGCGTCGGCGTCGAGGATGCCCGACAGCACCTCGCCGTACGCCTTGAGAGCCCCGGCGCCGAGGTCGGCCTCCAGGATCGCGCGCTCGAGCTCCAGGGGGTCGTCGCCGCCGTTGACGTTGAGCTCGAGGTCCATGCGGTCGGGTCCGAGCGAGAAGCGGAGCACCGAGCCGGGTGCGGCGCCCGTGAGGCCGTCCGGAACATGGTTGACGGGCCGGAAGGTCACGACCACCTCGCAGTCCCTGCGCGCGAGCGCCTTGCCCGAGCGCAGGGTGAACGGAACGCCCCGCCACCGCTCGTTGCGCACCTCGCAGGTGAGCTCCGCGAGGGTCTCGGTCTCGCGTGAGGGGTCGACATCCGGCTCGTCGACGTACGACGGCAGCCGGCGGTCGCCGACCGCGCCCGCGGTGTACCGCGCACGCCGCGACGCGAGCGCAGGATCGTCCTGCCACACGTGCGTCGCGCGCAGCACCGCAGCGGTGGCATCGCGGAAGTCCCGCTCGTGCAGTGTGGCGGGCGGCTCCATCGCCAGCACCGCCATGACCTGCAGCAGGTGGCTCTGGATCATGTCGACGAGAGCGCCGGCCCGGTCGTAATAGCCGGCGCGGCCCTCGAGTCCCAGCGTCTCGTCGTAGCGGACAACGACCGACTCGATGTGCTGCGACGACCACACCGGCGCGAACACGCGGTTGGCGAACCTGACGCCCAGCATGTTCAGGGTCGTCGACCGGCCGAGGAAGTGGTCGATGCGGAAGACCTGCTCCTCGGGGACGAGGCCGGTCACCGTCGCGTTGAGCCGCCGCGCCGAGTCCTCGTCGACGCCGAAGGGCTTCTCGAGCGCGAGCACCGTTCCCTCGGGGATCGTCACGGCGGCGAGGGCCTCGCAGGCTGCCGCCGCCACGGCGGGCGGCACCGCGAAGTACAGGGCGAGGCGGTCGCCGGGATCGGCGACCACCCGCTCGAGGTCGCGCGGGTCGGTGATGTCGGCGCGCTGATAGGTCGTCTCGGCCACGGCCCGGAACGCCTCTGCGAAGCCGCCCGCGGCGAACGCCTCCCGCACGGTGTCGCGCCAGCGTGCGTCGTCCCAGTTGTCCATGCCGGCACCGCGCAGCCTCACACGGCGCTGCGGCTCCATCGTGAGCAGCTGCCCCAGGGCGGGCAGCAGCAGCCGGGAGGTGAGGTCGCCCGAGGCGCCGAGGATGACAAGCGTGGTCTCGTTGGCCATGAGGTCAACCTATTCACGCGGCACCGCGTCCGGGAGGGGCTTGTGCGATCCCGTCCGCGATGCCGACGGTGAACCCCTCGACAGGCCGGACCGGCAAGAGGATCGTGGTCGTGGGGACACACACTGGGAGGCTGTCATGTTCACAACCGATCGTCCGTTCTCGAGCTTCGCCGTACCCGACGTCGGCGAGGCCGTGGCTTTCTACCGCGACACCCTGGGGCTCGACGTGACCGTGTACGAGGAGATGGGCGGTGGGTTCACCATCGCGCTCCCCGGCGGCGGCCACGTCTTCGTCTATCCGAAGGAGGATCACGAGCCGGCCGTGTTCACGATCCTGAACTTCAGCGTGGACGATGTCGACACCGCCGTCGACGACCTCAACGCCCGTGGTGTGACCACGAAGATCTACAGTGACCCCGACTACGGCACGGATGAGAAGGGGATCTCGCGGGGCTTCGAGGGAGGGCCCGACATCGCGTGGTTCCGCGACCCTGCGGGCAACGTCATCGCAGTCGGCGAGATGGCGCCGGAGATGATGGGCGGCTGACCGCGCCGGACGGACGGATGCCTCGACCCGCGCCGAAGCGCCGGGCCGTGGCATCCGCGTGCCTGATCCGCCGGAGCGCCCCCGGGCCACTACGGGGGTCCACTGGATGTCGTGGGCCCATGCGTATCCGCTTGGCTCGTGACATGCGAATCCTCACCTTCCTGCGGACCTGGGCGGTCGTCGCCCTCGGCTGCCTGCCGCTCTTGGCGCTCATGCTCGTGCCTCACCTCATGCGCAGTCGTGCCGGCAGCGAGGCCCTGCTGATGATCGGCGTGCTGGCATTGTTCGCGCTGCTCGCGGTCGCCGTGGTGTTCGCGCCGAGGATGAGCGCGTCCGCAGCGCCGGTCGAAGGGGTGTGGGAGGCGCGAACGGCGCTCAGTGCAACGCGTCGAGTGTGGCGCGGTCGCACAGCGCAGGCGTGGCTCGCGTTCGGTGCCTTCGTGGTCGTGTACGGCGTCGGTCAGGCGGTCGGCTACCTCGTGGGGACGCTGGTGCCGTACGTGCATGACAACCCCGCGGCCATGAGCGATCCCACCGCGTCGCCGTGGGTCATCGACTACCCCGCCTATGCGCTGCAGGCCGTCGTGCTCTACGCGTGCACGACCCTCGCGATCGCGGTCTACGCCGCTCGCATGCGGACTCTCGCGATCGAGCTGACCCCGCCGGCCCCCGGCGGAGCCGAGGGCCGGCGGGTGGTAGCCGGAATCCGCTAGTTCAGCCGGCGAGGGCCTCCGAGAGCTTGACGCGGCCTCCCATGCGCAGCAGCGAGTTCTCGTAGATGCGCGCGGCGATGAGGATCGCGGCGATGCAGGTCGCGATGAGGATCGCGATCGACACGAGCGGCTCCCACCACTGGGCGTCGCCGAGGAAGATTCGCATCGGCATGCCGACCGGGGCGGAGAACGGCACGTAGGACATGACCGCGAGCACCACCGGGTTGTCGTTGAAGAAGATCACCAGGAAGTACGGCGCCATGATGAGCATCGTCAGCGGTCCGGTGGTCGCGCCGATGTCCTCCTGCCGCGACACCATCGAGGCTGCGGCGGCGAACAGCGACGCGAGCAGGATGAAGCCGAACAGGAAGAAGATCGCGAACCAGGCGATCGGCGCACCGAGGCCCTGCAGCAGCTCCGTCTGATCGGTGACGGTGAGGCCGATCACCGCGATCGCGGCGAGGATGAGGATCTGGCCCATGGCGAGGACGGTGTTGCCGATCACCTTGCCCGCGAGGAGCGAGCGCACCGGGATGGCCGAGATCAGCAGCTCCACCACGCGGGTCTGCTTCTCCTCGACGACGCTCTGCGCGATCGTGCTGCCGAACAGCGACGCGGCGAGCAGGAACACGATGCCGAAGCCGACGGCGGCGATGTAGCCGAGCGCGGCGTTGACCTCATCCGGATTCAGCAGCTCGACCGGCGGCAGCTGCGCGAGCTGCAGCAGCAGCTGCGTCGGCGGGGACGAGTCCGCGACCACGGCGAAGCCGAGGGGCGACGACGTGTCGGCCACCACGGCCGCGTCGACCGTGCCGTCCTCGACGAGCGCCTCGGCGGCGGATCTGTCGGCGACCTCGGTGACGTCGAGGCCTTCTGCGTTCACGACGTACTGCTGGGCATCGGCGGTGACCGCGACGGGCGTGCCGGTCGCGTTCGCCGCCTGGAGCCCGCCCCAGATCACGAGGGCGAGCGCACCGACGAACAGGATCGCGGTCGAGATGACGAACGCCTTGCTGCGCAGCTTCGAGCCGATCTCGCGCTCGGCGACGAGCCAGATGGCCTGGCCGCTGCCCAGCACCGCCTGGGCCTGGCGGGTGTTGGTGGTGCTCACTGGATGACCTCCCGGAAGATCTGGGCGAGGGACGGATGCTGCGGCGCGAAGCTCGCGACATCCCCTTGTGCGAGGGCCCGGCGCAGCACCCGCTGCGCGGTCTCGTCGCTGTCCGCGTCGAACACCGCGTAGCCGCCGTCGAAGTCGAGGACATCGACTCCGGGCTCGGTCCGCAGCCACCCGGCGTCGCCGGCGGAGACGAGCTCGAAGCGGCGCGTCGAGTGCTGGGCGCGCAGTGCGTCCCGGCCGCCGGCCGCGCGGATCGTGCCGCCGGCGATGATGACGAGGTCGTCGCACAGGCGCTCGACCACGTCGAGCTGGTGCGATGAGAACAGCACGGCGGCGCCGGCCGCGGCGCGCTCCTGCAGCACACCCGCCACGACGTCGACCGCGAGCGGGTCGAGGCCCGAGAACGGCTCGTCGAGGATGAGCACCTGCGGGTCGTGCACGAGCGCCGCGGCGATCTGCGCACGCTGCTGGTTGCCGAGCGAGAGCGTTTCGACGTTGTCGTTCAGGCGCTCGCCGAGTCCCAGCTGCTCGAGCAGCGCGCGGGCGCGGGCCTCGGCATCCGCCTTGGCGAACCCGTGCAGGCGCGCGAGGTACACGATGTGCTCCAGCACCTTCATCTTGGGATACAGGCCGCGCTCCTCGGGCATGTACCCGAACCGGCGGCGGTCCGCCGCCGTGACCTCGGTGCCGTCCAGCGTGACGGTGCCGGCGTCTCCGGCGAGCACCCCCAGCACGATCCGCATGGTCGTGGTCTTGCCGGCGCCGTTGCCGCCGACGAAGCCCGTGAGCCGGCCCGGCCGCACGTCGAACGACACGTCGTCGAGCACGCGGCGCCCCCCGTAGCTCTTGCCGATACCGCGAAGCTGCAGCATCCTGTCTCCTCTCGCCCCCGCGACCGAACAGCCACAGGTGTCGGCCTCGTACCCCGGTGGTCGAGCCCTACGACACCGACGCTACGCACCGCCCGCGGCGGCGTCCTCCCCCCGGAGGCGGATCATCGCCGTCCGCTCCACGGGGGAGACGTGTGCGATGTCATGTCGCATGCGGGGGAATAGATGCACAGGTTCATGTGCTTGCATGGAATTGGAACGTCCACGGTGGCCCCCCACCGGGGACGCCTCTGTCTTTCAAGGAGAACAACAATGTCCGAGCGGACCATCGGCTACATCGTCGGCAGCATCTCGTCGACCTCCCTCAACCGCCGCCTCGCGAAGGCCCTCGAGCGTCTCGCCCCCGAGGGCACGACCCTCGTCGAGATCCCGATCAAGGACCTCCCGTTCTACTCGCCGGACTTCGACGCGGACTTCCCGCAGGTCGCGCGCGACTTCAAGCAGGCGATCGAAGACGTCGACGGCGTCATCATCGTCACCCCCGAGTACAGCCGCTCGATCCCCGGCGTGCTGAAGAACGCCCTCGACTGGGCCGCCCGTCCGTGGGGCCAGGGCTCGTTCAACGGCAAGCCCACCGCCGTCATCGGCACCTCCGGCGGCGGCATCGCCACCGCGGCCGCGCAGCAGCACCTCAAGGCCGTCCTCAGCCACTACAACGCACCGACGCTCGGCCAGCCCGAGGGCTACGTGCAGACCACGCCCGGCCTGTTCACCGAGACCGGCGAGGTCACCAATGACCAGACCGCCGAGTTCCTCGTCGGCTACCTCGAGGCGTTCGGCGCCCTCGTGGACCGCTACGCCGCCGTTCCCGTCGCCGCCTGATTTCCCCCCGTCGGCGTTCGCGCCGGCATCGTTCCAGCAGATCGGATGCCCCGACCCAGTGCCCTTCGCGGGCCCGGGCGGGGCATCCGTGTCTAGACCAGGCCGTGGCGGTGGGCGTAGACGACGGCGGCGACACGGTCGCGGGCGCCGAGCTTCTGCAGCACGTTCGACACGTGCGTCTTGACCGTGGCCTCGCCGATGTACAGCCGCTGCGCGATCTCGGCGTTGCTCATCGCCTGCGCGACGAGCTGCAGCACCTCGCGCTCGCGCTCGGTGAGCTCGGCCCCCGCATGCTCGCCTGTCACGATGTGTTCCCGCCGGCCGCCGTTTGCGACAGCGGAGCGGTCGGTCGGCCCGGCCCAGGACTGCTCGCCTGTCACGATGTGTGCGCGCGGCCCACCGTTTGCGACAGCGGAAGCAGCCGCCGGCGGCGCGAAGCGGGCGATCACGCGTCGCGTCACCTCCGGGGCGAGCAGCGCGTCACCGGCGGCGGCCACGCGCACCGCGGCGATGAGCTCCTCGGGTCCTGCGTTCTTCAGCAGGAACCCGCTGGCGCCCGCCGCGAGCGCGTCGAACAGGTAGTCGTCGCGGTCGAACGTGGTCACGACGACGACGGCCGCCTCGACGGACGGGTCGCGCGCGATCCGGCGGGTGGCCTCCACGCCGTCCATGTCGGGCATCTGCACGTCCATGCAGATCACGTCGGGGCGGAGAGCGGATGCCGCAGCCACCGCCTCGACGCCGGTCGAGGCCTCGCCCACGACGGAGATGTCGCCCGCCGACTCGAGGATCATGCGGAAGCCCGCCCGCATCACGGCGTGGTCGTCGACCAGCAGCACGCGGATGGCCGCCGTCATGCGCCCACCCCCGCCGACGCGTGGGACAGCGCCGGTGCGGCCAGCGGCACCCGCAGCCGCACGAGGAATCCGCCGCGGCCCCGCGGGCCGGTCTCGAGCACGCCGCCCGACGCCGCGGCGCGTTCCCGCATCCCCACGAGGCCCAGCCCGGGTCGCATCGGCGCTGCGACGGCACGCCCGGTGTTGACGACCTCCAGCTCGACGGCGTCGCCGCTGTAGCGCAGGCGGACGTCGGCTGCGGCATCCGGTCCGCCGTGGCGGCGCGCGTTGGTGAGCGCCTCCTGCGCGACGCGGTACATGTTCACCTGCACGAGGTCGGGCAGGTCGACCCGGTCGCCGACGACCGTCAGCGTCGTCGGCAGCCCGTTGTCGTTGGCGTGCGCGACGAGGTCGGCGAGCGCCGACAGGTGCACGGTCGAGCCGCCCTCGGCATCGGCGCCGGAAGTGCGCAGGGTCTCGAGCAGCTGGCGCAGGTCGGCGATCGCCGAGCGGGCGGAGTCCTCGATGCCGTGGAGCGCCCTTCGTGCGGCATCCGGATCCCGCTCCAGCACCGCCCGGGCGGCACCGGCCTGCACGCCCATCGCCGAGACATGGTGCGCGACGACGTCATGCAGCTCGCGGGCGATGCGGACGCGGTCGAGGGCGACGGCCTGGGCGGCGGTCACCTCGCGTTCGCGCTCGAGCTCCCGGGTACGCTGCTCGAGCGCCGCGCGCGACATCGCGGCGGCGTACGCCCGGTCGCCCATGTAATAGGCCCCGCCGAAGAACCCGGCGTTGACCAACAGCTGGAGCAGCAGCATCGCCGCGAACGGCGAGAACACCCCGGCCTGCGAGAGCGCGTCGTCGGACGGATCGATCGCCGACTGGAACATGGTGACGATCAGCCACACGAACATCGCGACGATGACGCCGACGCGCACCCACAGGGCGCGGCGCCGGTCGTCGACCCAGGCGCCGACGGTGTACATCGCGATGAACATCGCGATGTTCGAGACGTAGAGATCGGGGATGCGCACCGTCACCCCGACGAAGAACACCACCGAGATGGCGACGACGACGAGCTCGGGGAAGCGGCGCCGCACGGCGAGCGGGGCGGTGAGCCCGAGGCTGTACAGCAGCGCCCACTGCATCCCCTCGGCGGCATCGGCGCCGTACACGCCGGCCACCGAGCCGAGCGCCGAGCTCAGGACGGCTGAGACGAACAGGCCGGCGGCCAGCCAGACGTCGTTGCGCAGCTCGGCACGCGTCGGCCGTGGGCGCGGGGCCGGGTGCGCGGCGGTGTGGTCGGACATCCCTCCACGCTAAGGCGGACTCGCGGTTCCGGCATCCCCCGAGAGGCGGAGTCAGGATGCTGCCGCCCCCGCGACGCGAAGTGGGTTACTTGCTATTGACAAGCAAGCTTGTTTTTTGCAACCATGATTCGAGAAGCTCACCAACCGAGAAGCTCACCGACCGCAGCAGTTGGAATCCAGAAGGAGCAAGGCAATGACGCACATCTTCGTCAACATCCCCACGAACGACCTCGACCGCTCGAAGACGTTCTACACCGCCCTGGGGTGCGAGCTGAACCCGCTCTTCACCGACGACAACGCCGCGTGCGTGGTGTGGAGCGACGACATCTTCTTCATGGTGCTCACCAAGGAGTACTTCTCGACGTTCACCGACAAGGAGTTCGCCGACCCGCGCACGCACGCCCAGGTACTCCTGTCGATCAGTCGCGACTCCCGCGAAGACGTCGACAGGATCGTCGAGGCGGGCGTCGCACACGGCGGGACCGCGCCCGGCGAACCGCAGGACTACGGGTTCATGTACGGCCGTGACCTCATCGATCCCGACGGCAACGGCATCCAGTTCATGTACATGGATCCCGAGGCCGCCGCCAAGGGACCCGACGCCTACATGGCGGAGCAGGCGCAGGCGTAAGTGGCCTCCCGCAGCTACGGGCAGTACTGCGGGGTCACCACGGCCGTCGAGCTGATCGGGGAGCGATGGGCGCTGCTCATCGTCCGTGATCTGCTCGTCGGCCCTCGGCGCTACACCGACCTCAAGCAGGGGCTGCCCAAGATCCCCACCAACATCCTCTCCACGCGGCTCAAGGAGCTGCAGGAGGGCGGCGTCGTGCGCCGCGTGCCCCTCCTGCACTGCGGCCTGGTGTACGAGCTGACCCCCTACGGGCGCGAGCTCGAGCCGATCGTGCTCGCGCTGGGCCGGTGGGGATTCCAGCAGATGGGCGATCCGGCTCCGGACGACATCGTCACCGCGGACTCGCTCACGATGGCGCTGCGCACCGCATTCCGGTCGGATGCCGCAGCCACGCTGCCGCCCGCGGACTACGAGGTGCACGTGGCCGACGTCGTCCTGCGTGTGCACGTCGATCCGTCGGGGCTCAAGATCGCGCAGCTGCAGCCCGCCGGCCGGCCCGTCGATCCGCGGCTCGGAACGCAGGCGTCGGTCGCGGACGACCCCGGCATCGTCTTCGCGGCGGGTCCCGGCATCCGTCGCCTCATCTCGGGCGAACTGACCCCGGCGGCCGCGATCGACCAGGAGGTGCTCGCCGTGGTGAGCGGCGACGCGACTCTGCTCGAGCGGTTCGCACAGACGTTCTCGATCCCCGCGGCGCCGGTGGCGCAGAGCCTGGAGGATGAGCGGGTCGCGGTCTCATAGCGAGGGTCGCAGGGAGGCCGGATGCCGACGAGCCGGAGGAGCTCGTCCGGGAATGCCTGGCGTGGAGCGACGGATGCCTCTCCTCGGCGCGATACCGTGCCGCTGTGACCGCGTCCGCCCCACCCGCCGACGAGCATCGCCGCCGCCGCGACGTGCCGGTGGGCGTGGCGATGGTGGGAATGGTCGCGATCGCGTGGTGGCCGGCCTTCACTCTCGGCGCGTGGGGCGAGGTGTTCTTCGACGACATCCTCGCGCTCTGGGCCGCCTCCACGGCGGCCTTCGTGTTCGTGCTGGTGGAGCGCCGCCCTGTCGGCGGCAGGCTCGCGCGGGCCTTCGTCCTCCTCCTGCCGTCGGTGTGGCTCGTCCTCAACTTCGTGGTCGCCGACGACACCACCGATCTCGCGCTGGCCGTCGTCGACCTCGCCGCGATCGCGGCGGTGCTGCTCGGCATCCCGTTCACCCTGTGGGTGCTGGTGCGCGTCGTCTGGCCCGACTTCGCGACCGAGACGCGGCGACGCACGAAGTGGCTGATCGCCGTCGTGGTGCTCGGCGTCGCCGTCACCTCGTTCGTGCTCGGCCTCAACCAGGAGCACTTCCTGACGTGCAGCGACTTCGCGATCAGCGGCAACTCCGAGCCGCCCGGCTGCACGCCCGACCCGATGGACTGACGCCTGCCCTGCGCGAGCGGCGGACCGGCGTCAGAAGATCATCGGCCGGTCGTCATCGTCGGGGCTCTCGAGATCGAGGTCGACGACGACGGGCACATGGTCGCTCGGGAGCTCGCCCTTGCGCTCGTCGCGGTGGATCGTCGCGCCGGTGACGGCCTCGGCCACTGCGTGGGAGCCGAGGATGAAGTCGATGCGCATGCCCTCGTTGCGGGGGAACTTCAAGCGCTTGTAGTCCCAGTAGGTGTAGCCGGTGGGGATCAGCGGGCGCACGACATCCTGCAGGCCGACGGCCTCGAGCGCGGCGAACGCCTCGCGCTCGGGCGGCGACACGTGGGTCGAGAAGCCCGGGACGACCGCAGGGTCGCCGTTGTCGGCATCCGTCGGCGCGATGTTGAAGTCGCCGACCAGCGCGAGGGCGAGATCGGGGTTCGCCGCGAGGGAGTCCGAGGTGTACTGGCTCAGCGCCGACAGCCAGTCGAGCTTGTAGAAGTAGTGGGGGTCGCCGAGCGAGCGGCCGTTCGGCACGTACAGGCTCCACACCTCGACACCGCCGACGGTGGCGCCGATCGCGCGCGCCTCCTGCGGCGCGTCGGGGCCGTTGTGCCCCTTCTCGAAGCCCGGCATGCCGGGGAACGCGGTGCGCACGTTCGTGAGCGGCTCGCGGCTCGCGATCGCCACGCCGTTCCACTGCGAGAAGCCGTACGCCTCGACGTGGAAGCCCGCCTCCTCGAAGCGGTCGAACGGGAACTGCTCGGTCTTGCACTTGATCTCCTGCATCGCCAGCACATCGATGTGCTCGCGCACCGCGAAGTCGACGATGCGGTCGACCCGCGCGCGGATGGAGTTCACGTTCCAGGTGGCCAGGCGCATGGAATCAAGCCTAGGCGGGGCGGCCGACGTAAGAAGGACGGGAGCGGATGCCGACCCCCTGGCGTATCAGCCGTTCTCGGAGGAGTCTCCTTCTTGTCAGCGGCCGCGTCCGCGGTCGGGAAAGCGAGACCCACCATGGACCACGACTGCGGCTGCGGCCACGCGGCGCCAGCCGCCCACGACTCCGCGCCCCTGCAATTCGACGCCGACGGGGAGCTCATCGTCCCCGGTCCCGTCATCCGTCCCGAGATGCTCACCCGCGCGTGCCCCATCGGCACGCTCGACGGATCGTGGCTGCTCGAGCTCGAGCGGCGCACCGTGTTCGGCCCCGAGGTGCGCGGTGCGATGCGCATCGAGGTCGGCGCGTCGTCGCTGCGCGTCTCGGGCGACATGTACTCCCGCCGCGTCTTCCCTCCCGTGCTCACGGAGGTGGAGCGCCCGCTCCCGTTCCCGCTGCCCGAACCCCGGCCGCAGCCGTTCGGCGGGGACGCCGACGCCGGCTCCGGCGAGCAGGATCCGGGGGAGGACGACGCTCCGGTGCTGTCGGAGCTCGCGGCGTTCAATCTGCGCTGGTACCCGGCGTTCCCGGCATCGCAGTACACCTGGTACTTCCGCTCCAACGGCTCGACGTACGTCGACGGCACGCTCACCGTGCAGATCGTGCGGCACCTGTGGAACCGCACGACGCAGGAGTTCGTGTCGACCGACACCGGCACGCTCACCCTGCGCTGCCGGCGTCCGCTCGTCGTGACCGCGACCAGCGCCCTTCTGGGCTCGTCGCAGAGTATGACGGGCACGCTCTCGATCGGCGGGACGATCACCAACGTCACCGCGAGCAAGACCTCGCCGATGTATCGCGGATGCCGCATCGAGGTCGATGCCATGGTGAACCGCGTGTTCCCGGCATCCGCCACGATCGGATCGGGTGCGGCGGCGTCGGTGCGCTCCGTGTACGCATCGGCCGGGTGGGACGTCACCGTCGTCACCGACCAGATCACCGTGCCGG
Source organism: Microbacterium sp. ZW CA_36 (assembly GCF_044987475.1). Lineage (NCBI taxonomy): Bacteria > Bacillati > Actinomycetota > Actinomycetes > Micrococcales > Microbacteriaceae > Microbacterium > Microbacterium sp. ZW CA_36. The sequence continues at coordinate 2,131 of NZ_JBJDRL010000082.1, read as the reverse complement.
AGGACGCAGAGCTCACCAACGCCGAGCTGGCCACGCTCATGACGGGGCATCGCCAGGCGGTGCCGGGCGACGGCTGGCGGCTGTGGCTCTTCGTCGGGTCGGCGCAGGGCGGGCTGTTCGGGATCATGTTCGACGACGACACGGTCCCACGCGAGGGGGCCGCCGGATTCGCCGACGTGCGGCTCGGCAACGACTCGTTCATCGCGGCAGCCGCACGCGGTCGACCGCTCGACGAGGTGCCCGCGGCGTTCCTGCGCACCCTGGTGCACGAGGCCGGGCACGCGTTCAACCTGTGGCACCCGAAGCACGACGTCCACAACCCGGGCATCGGCACCGAGATCATGAACCAGACCGGCGACGTCATGGGCTTCGCCACCGCGGCGAACCCGTACCCCGGCAACGCCTCGTTCCTGTTCTCGGACCACGACCGCACCTCGCTGATCCATTCGCCCGACCCGCAGGTGCGGCCCGGCTGGAAGAACTTCGGCTGGGGCCACGGCGACCTGTCGGCGGGGCTGCCAGCGCCGGTGGACGCCGCAGGCCTGTGGGGCGACCAGGGCGATGACGGTCTCGAGCTGACGGTCGCCATGCCGGCGCAGGCGTTCGTCGGCGAGTACGTCACCGCCGAGGTCGTGCTGACGAACGTGTCGGACCAGGCGCGCACCGTCACGACGCTCATCAACCTGTCGGAGGGCGACCTCGTCTTCCTCCACACGCCGCCCGACCACTCGCTGCAGCATCTGGTCGACGTGGCCATCGGCTGCGGCCCGCGGCCGATGACCGTCCTGCAGCCGGGGGAGTCGGTCCGCAACCACGTGCAGGTGTTCTTCACCAACCAGGGGGTGACCTTCACCGAGCCGGGACGCCACACGGTCGCAGCCCAGCTCGAGGTCGATGCGATGACCACGGTGCGCTCCACGCCGGTGACGGTCGACGTGCGGGGGCCCGGCTCCGACGCGGAGGTCGACATCAGCGCGAAGACGCTGACGCCGGGTGTCGGTCGTGCGATCGCGCTGGGCGATTTCGCGACGGATGCCGCGGCCCGCGCGGTCCTGACCGATCTGGCTGAGCAGCACAGCGACACCGACACCGGCGCGGCCGGTGCCCTCGTGCTCGCGAACGCGCTGGCGCGGTCGTTCTCGGACTTCCGGACGCGCGACGTGCGCGAGGCAGCCCCGGACGACGCGGCGCACTTCCTCGAGCTGGCGCTGCAGGGCCGGTCGGCCGAGCGCGTCGCCGCGCTCGCGGTGACGGTCGCGAGCCCGACCGAGAAGAACGCGCCGGTCGTCGCCGACACCATCGCGGCGCTGAAGTCGCGGGCGAAGGGCGGCGCGCGCTCGGCGGCAGGCAAGGGCGTCGCCGAGGCCGAGCGGATCGCGGCGGACTTCGTATCGCCCGAGGGACGCTGACCGGTCGCCCGCCGGCGCGGCCTCTCCGCGCCGGCGGGCGCCGCCCATCGTCTGCGCGAAGCGCCGGCCCGGCTGGGTGACAGCGCAGCGGTGAAGGGGAAGGATCGAGCCGTGACGTCCGACACGCAGAGCGGCGGAGGGCTGGAGCTTCGGCTCCGGCTTGCCGCGGCATCCGTCCCGCTCGACCGCGTCGCGTTCGCCGACGTCGAGCTCGTCGCCGTGGGCGGGCCGTCGGGGCCGGTGAGCGCGCGGCTGAACATCGTCGAGGGAGACCTCGAGATCTTCGTCACGCAGGCGGGCCGCCCGCCCGTGCGGGCGGCGTGGCCCTGGCCGGTCGACTCGGCGCCGCGTTCGGTCGAACTGGCACCGGGGGAGTGCCTCGTCGCGTCCGTGCCGCTGGTGGCGGCGGGGAGCGCCCCGCTCTTCCCGGCGCCGGGGAGATACGAGCTCGTCGCGCAGTTCGCAGCGCGGCCTGGCGTGACGCTCGAGTCGAATCGCGAGGTGCTGGTCCGCACCGCCGCTGCCGACACCGCGCTCGCCGCCGACCTGCGCGACCGCGACGTGCTGCAGAGCCTCCTGGGTGCCGGAGTCATCGGTGCGGCGGCGCCCGCGCTCGAGCGCCTCGCCGCGTCGACCGACACCGGCACGGCCACCGCCGCGCGGCTCGCGCTCCAGCGCACCGACGCGCTCGCCGAGACCGCGACCGAGACCGCGGCGGTGGC
>NZ_JBJDRL010000081.1:0-14532 GCF_044987475.1 Microbacterium sp. ZW CA_36 | reverse complement strand
GTCTGTGCGGCGGGCGGGCGGCGGGGGGCGGGTCGCCGCGCGGATCCACTGTACCCGAGGCTTCCCGGAGGCTCTCCAGGAACGCGCCGGACCCGGCACGTACCCTGGTCGCATGCCCCGTTTGCAGGCCGATGCCGATCCCAACCTCTGGGTTCCCGTGACCGAGTCGCTCGGCTTCCGCGGGCGCCGTCACCGCAAGGCGGCGATACGGATGCTGCTCGGCCAGGCCGGCAGCGCGATGGGCGCTTCGACGGCCTCAGCGACCGCGGGTCCTCGCCCGGGCAGCGGCGTCGCGGCCTGGGCGATGAGCCAGGCGGCACCGTTCCTCATGCGCAAGGCCGCCGGCCGCGTGCTCGTCTGGGTCTGGAAGGCCGACGCCGAGCTCGTCGTCGTGATGGCGCAGGTGCAGCAGGCGACGAACGACCTGCGCGCCGCGCGGGCGATGATGCCGATGGAGTACGACGACACCGAGTCATTCCGCAACCCGTTCCTCGGCGTCGGCGAGAAGCTCGAACTGTCGCTGCCGCCCGACCCGCGCACACCGCCCTTCGCGACCTACACATGGGACACGGGCACGCACTTCGTGACGGTGACCGCGGTGTGCTCCGACCGCGAGCGCTTCGGCACCGTGATCGGCAGCGTCGACGACCTCGCACGCACGCTGCGCATCGTCGACGACCTGTCCGTCGGCGAGTCGCCCGAGGTGCTGCGCATCGAACCGAAGAGCTGACGCGGACTCCGACATGACCGAGCCCCGGCATCCCGCCGCCCATCGCCCGCTGCGGATCGGCGTGCAGCTGGCGCCGCAGCACGCCTCGTATGCCGCGTACCGCGACGCGGTGCTGCGCGCGGAGGATCTCGGCGTCGATGCGATCTTCAACTGGGATCACTTCTTCCCGCTCACCGAGCCGATGGATGCCGAGCACTTCGAAGCGTGGACGGTGCTGGCTGCGATGGCCGAGCAGACGGAGCGCGTCGAGTTCGGTCCCCTCGTCAACTGCAGCTCCTACCGAAACCCCGACCTGCAGGCCGACATGGCACGCACGGTCGACCACATCAGCGCCCGCGGGACCGGCACCGGCCGGCTCATCTTCGGCACCGGATCGGGCTGGGCGCAGCCCGACTACGACGAGTACGGCTACGAGTTCGGCACGGTCGGCTCACGCCTGGACGCCCTCGCCGACGACCTGCCGCGCATCCGCTCACGCTGGGAGCGGCTCAACCCCGCACCCACCCGACGGATCCCGATCCTCATCGGCGGTCAGGGCGAGCGCAAGACGCTGCGGATGGTCGCGCAGCATGCCGACATCTGGCACACGTTCACGCGGCTCGGCGACATGCCGCGCAAGATCGGGGTGCTCCACGAGTGGTGTGCTCGCGAGGGCCGCGATCCCGCCGAGATCGAGCTGTCGACCGGCTACACCATCCGCGGCTTCGGCCCGCTTCTCGAGACGGATGCCGCACCCCGCCTGTACGAGCTGGGCTTCCGCCTCATCATCCCGGCGATCGACGGCCCGGACTACGACCTCTCGCCGCTCGCGCCCCTGCTGGAGTGGCGCGACCGGATCAACGGCGCCTGAGCGCGGCGGGCCGGTACGGTAGCCACGTCCGCCGTTGCTCGAGACCATCAGGAGGCCACGCCTATGGGCGCCGTCATCGGAGACATCCTCACGCTCGCCCTCGGTGTCGCGATCAGCCCGATCCCTATCATCGCGGCCATCCTGATGCTGCTGTCCCCGAAGGCGCGGGTGACCGGCACCGGATTCCTGCTCGGATGGGTGCTCGGGATCGTGGTCGCGGTGACCGTCTTCACCCTGCTGTCGTCGGTGCTCCCCGAGGGGGACGAGGACGCATCGCAGCCGATCAAGGGCGTCATCCAGCTCGTCCTCGGCGTCCTGCTGCTGCTCCTCGCGCTGCGGCAGTGGCGCGGCCGGCCGAAGGCCGGAGCGGAGCCGGCACTGCCGAAGTGGATGCAGGCGATCGACACGATCACCTTCCCCAAGGCCCTGGGCCTCGGATTCCTGCTGTCGGCGGTCAACCCGAAGAACCTGCTCCTCGCGGCGAGCGCGGGCGTGACCATCGGGGCCGCCGGCCTCGACGCCGGCTCGATCGTGGTCGTGATCGCGGTCTTCACCGTGATCGCGGCATCCACCGTCCTCGTGCCCGTCGTCGGCTACCTCATCGCCGCCGAGAAGCTGCGGGGCCCGCTCGACGCGCTGCGCGGCTGGCTCGCGAAGGAGAACGCGGTCATCATGGCCGTGCTGCTGCTGGTCATCGGCGTCGCGATCATCGGCAAGGGCATCGGCAGTTTCTGATCCGAGGCGACCGCGCCTCTGACCCGAGACCGGGCCGCTCCCGCCCGAGCTACGGTGGATCCGTGACTTCGCCGACCCACGACCAGGTGCTCCTCGACGGCGGTATCTTCCGCATGGGGTCGGACGAGTTCTACCCCGACGAGCAGCCGGTGCACGATCGTGCGGTCGCGGCCTTCCGGATCGACCGGTACGCGGTCACCAACGCCCAGTACGCCGCCTTCGTCGACGACACCGGCTACGTCACCGTCGCCGAGCGCGAGCTCGACCCCGCGAACTTCCCGGGCGCCGATGTCACCTCGCTCTCGCCCGGGGCGATGGTGTTCACCCCGACGCCCGGGCCCGTCGACCTGCGCGACTGGCGCAACTGGTGGCGGTGGGAGGCCGGCGCCTGCTGGCGTCGGCCTTTCGGACCCGAGTCGTCCGTCGACGACAGGCTGCGGCATCCGGTCGTCCACATCGCCTTCGAAGACGCCGCGGCCTACGCCGAGTGGGCGGGGCTGCGTCTGCCGACCGAGGCCGAGCACGAGTACGCCGCCCGCGGCGGGCTCGACGGCCGACGGTTCGCGTGGGGCGACGAGCCCTACCCCGAGGGCGTGGCGCAGGCGAACTCGTGGCTCGGGCGCTTCCCGCACGACAACCAGGGCGTGGGCGACGCGGCGCCGGTCGGCTCGTACCCGCCGAACGGCTACGGGCTCTACGACATGACCGGCAACGTGTGGGAGTGGACCACCGACTACTACACCCCGCGGCACCTGCGCCTGTCGGACAAGCCCGTCGACGCCGGCAAGCGCGCGAACCTGCTCGCCGCGGCGAGCGCCCAGGAGGGCTTCCCGTCCATCCCGCGGCGTGTGCTCAAGGGCGGATCGCACCTGTGCTCGCCGGAGTACTGCCTGCGCTTCCGGCCCGCCGCGCGCTCGCCCCAGGCGGAGGACACCGGCATGTCGCACATCGGGTTCCGCTGCGCGAGCGACGCCTGACTCTGCGCTAAGAGGTCACTGTCGAGGGGAGTCGGATCGTCGGCGAGCGGGACTCACGGTCGTTGAGCGAGCGAGGAACAAGCGGGACTCACGGTCGTTGAGCGAGCGAGGAACGAGCGAGACGAAACGCGTTACGCGCTCGGGAAGACCTGCGCCCAGTCGTCGCGCACACTGACGACCGTGAACCCATGGGCGGATGCCGCCTCCAGCGCCTGCTCCGCGCCCTTGTCGTACGGCGCATCGCCGCGGCCGGTGTCGTCGTCGTGGTGGATCAGCACGCTCAGACTGCGGGGACTGCCCTGTGCGAACCGCAGCATCGGGATGTCGCCGTTCGAGTTGCCCGCGGCGAGGATCGGCCGCCGCCCTACGCGCATCCAGATGCGGACCGGCTTCTCGGGGCCGTCGTCGAAGAACGCGAGCTTCGGCGTGTACCGGACCACGTTGTCGTTCCCGTCGTACTCGAGGCCCATCCCGGTGCCGACCACGCGCTCGGCCGGGATTCCGTAGTAGTCCTGCGTCATCGGGCGCATGAAGTCCCGGTCGCCGCCCGACACGATGTAGACGCCGAAGCCGTTCGCCTCGAGGAAGCGGATCAGCTCCACCATCGGCTGGTAGACGGTGTGGGCGTACGAGCTGCCGAGCGAGAGGTGGCGCGCATCGCGATAGAAGGCGGCGACGGAGGCCTCGTAGTCCTCGACGCTGGCACCGGCGCTCGACTCCGCCACCGCGGCGATCAGGGCGCCCAGGTCGGAGTCGTCGCCGCTGTAGTGCTTGTCGATGGCCTCCCCGAGCCAGGCCAGATCGCCCGACACGGCGGCACGATAGGGCTGCCGGTCGGCGAGTGCCGGATCGGCGGCGGCCGCCGCCTTCCACTGCTCCAGCAGGTAGTGGAGCTGTGTCGGCATGGGCTTCTCGGTCCAGAGCGTCCCGTCGTTGTCAAACACGGCGACGCGGGCGTCCGCGGGCACGAACGCGGGACCGCCTTCGGCGGTGACGGCGGCGACGAAGTCGAGGATCGCGGCGCGGCTCGCCGTATCGCGCCAGGACGGCAGCTGGTCGGTCATGCACGCGACTCTAGCCCGAGGCGTCGCCGGCTGTTTGGATGGGACGGTACGTCTCGTTCCCCCCTGCCGACAGGCGCGACCGACATCGGTCCACGTCGTCACTTCTTCTACGTCTCGGACGAGGACAGCACCTGCGTCGAGGGCCCGATCAGGCAGACGACGGATGCCGCGCGAATGCGCGCCTCTCCGTCCCGGCGGAAGTTGACGTCGGCCCGCCACCCGGCCAGCATCGGGGAATGGCCGACGTTCAGCGCAGCATCCTCCCCATCCCCGATCAGGAATACACCGGCACCGTCACCTACGACGCCACCGATCCCGATACCCACTACCCGCCGATCGAACGTCTGCTGCCGCCGGCGGGCGCGCCTAACGTGCTCGTCGTCCTCATCGACGACACCGGCTTCGGCGCGTCGAGCGCCTTCGGCGGCCCGGTGCAGACGCCGAACTTCGAGCGCGTCGCCGCGCGGGGCCTCAAGTACACCCGGTTCCACACGACGGCTCTGTGCTCCCCGACGCGTGCCGCTCTGCTCGCGGGACGCAACCACCACACCGTGGGGATGGGTGGGATCACCGAGATCGCCACGAGCGCGCCAGGCTATAACTCGCTGCGGCCGAACAACTGCGCTCCACTGCCGGAGACCCTCAAGCTCAACGGCTACAGCACGGCGCAGTTCGGCAAGTGCCACGAAGTGCCCGTGTGGGAGGCGAGCGCGGTCGGGCCGTTCGACCACTGGCCGCACCCGGGCGGCGGCTTCGAGTACTTCTACGGGTTCATCGGCGGGGAGACCAACCAGTGGTACCCCGCGATCTACGAGAACACCTCACCCGTCGAGCCATGGGGAACGCCCGAGCAGGGCTACCACTTCATGGCCGACATGACCGACAAGGCGATCGACTGGACGCGCCAGCAGAAGTCCCTCGCCCCCGACAAGCCGTTCTTCACCTACTTCGCACCCGGTGCGACGCACGCGCCGCACCACGTGCCGACGGAGTGGGCCGACAAGTACAAGGGGAAGTTCGACCAGGGGTGGGACGCGGTGCGGGAAGAGACGTTCGCGCGACAGAAGGAGCTGGGGGTCATCCCCGAGAACGCGGTGCTCACCGAGCGGAGCGCCGGGATCCCCGCGTGGAACGAGATGAGCGACGCGATCAAGCCCGCCCTCGCCCGCCAGATGGAGGTCTATGCGGGCTTCCTCGCGTACGCCGATCACCACGTGGGCAGGCTCCTCGACGCCCTCGAAGAGCTCGAGGTGCTCGACGACACCCTCGTCTACGTGATCATCGGCGACAACGGCGCATCGGCTGAGGGCTCGATGCACGGCACCACCAACGAGGGCTTCACGATCAACCACATGAACGAGATCGAGGACGAGGCGTACGTCGCCGCCCACATCGACGATCTCGGCACGCCGAGCTCGTACAACCACTATGCGATCGGCTGGGCCCACGCGATGGACACCCCGTACCAGTGGACGAAGCAGGTCGCCTCCCACTGGGGAGGCACCCGGAACGGCACGATCGTCAGCTGGCCCAACGGCGGCGTCGAACAGGGCGGCATCCGCAACCAGTTCTCGCACGTGATCGACGTGGCGCCGACCGTGCTCGAGGCCGCGGGCATCCCGGAGCCGTCCACCGTGCACGGCGTCACCCAGCGTCCGTACGAAGGTACGCCGATGAACTACACGTTCGGCGACGCCGACGCCCCCGAGCAGCACGAGACGCAGTACTTCGAGATGCTCGGCAACCGCGCCATCTTCCACAAGGGATGGACGGCCGTCGCGAAGCACAAGGATCCGTGGCTGGCCTCCTCGCACGGGCTCGACGAGGACGTGTGGGAGCTCTACAACGTCGAGGAGGACTGGACCCAGTCGCGCGACCTCGCTGCCGAAGAGCCCGAGAGGCTCGCTCACCTGCAGCGGCTGTTCCTCATCCAGGCGGCGCGGTTCAACGTGCTGCCGATGGATATCCGCTCCGCCGAGCGGTTCAACGCCGACCTCGTCGGCCGGCCGCAGCTGGTGCTCGGCACGTCGCAGAAGTTCTACCCGGGCATGAGACGGCTCAGCGAGAACAGCGCGATCAACATCAAGAACAAATCGTGGACGGTGACCGCGTCGGCCGACGTGCCCGAGGACGGCGCGAACGGCGTCGTGATCGCCCAGGGCGGCGCCTATGGCGGATGGTCCTTCTACACGGTCGACGGGAAGCTCGCGTTCGCCTACAACCTGCTGGGGATCCGGACCGACATCGTGCGATCGGATGCCGCGGTGCCGGCGGGCGCCCAGGAGCTGCGTGCCCACTTCGCGTACGACGGCGGCGGTCTCGGCAAGGGCGGGACCGTCACCCTCTATGCGGGCGAGGAAAAGATCGGCGAGGGCCGCGTCGAGCGCACGCTGCCGTACCAGTTCACCTTCGATGAGACCGTCGACGTGGGGCGCGACCTCGCCTCGCCGGTGTCCGGCGACTACGCCGCGACCGGCAACGAGTTCAGCGGCACCCTGTCGTGGGTGCGCATCGACCTCGGCGACGACGACCACTCCCACCTGATCGATGACGAGCACAAGCTCGCCGTCGCGATGCTCAAGCAGTAGCGACAGAAGCAGCGCAGGGACGGATGCCTCGGCCGAGGCATCCGTCCCGTTCTTCGTCCCCGGAGTGCTCAGGCGGCTGCCGCCGTCAGCCCTTCCTCGACGGTGTCGTGTGCGCGCCCCGCATCACGAAGGCCGGCGTACCAGGAGTCCTTGCCCGCGATGCTCGCCGCCGAGCCGGGGAGCGCCGCGATGTGGAGCACGACGTCCCGGCCGGCGAGCTCCCGGTCGAGGTCGGCGAGCATGTCGAGGACCGTCATCGTCACGACGTCCTGGCGCTCGAGGTCGAGCACGACCGCCGTCGCCTGCTCGTCGGTCGCGAGCCGGATGATCGCCTGCTCGTTCTCGAGCGCGTTGGCGGTGTACAGCGCCCGCAGGAGGTGCACCGCGATGGCGTCGCCCCGCCGCTCGTCCACCTCGAGCTTCGGGATATTGAGCTCGCGGAGCACCAGCACGAGCGTCACGACGACCCCGACACCCACGGCGGCGAGCAGACCGGCCGACAGCCCGATGAGGGCGACGACGACGGCGATCCAGAAGTCGGTCGGGCTGATCCGCGCCCAGCGGACGAGCTCCGGGATGTCGATGAGACCGATCACCGCGACGAACACCATGGAGGCCAGCGTCGCCTGGGGCAGCAGACTCAGCACCGGGCCGAGGAACAGCGCGACCAGCACCGCCAGCGCCACCGTGACGAGAGTCGACACCTGCGTCTTGGCGCCGGCGCTCTGGTTGACGGCGCTCTGCGAGAACCCGCCGGCCGCCGGCATCGTGGAGAAGAACGCGCCGGCGACGTTGGCGGCGCCGGTCGCCATGAGCTCCTGGTTGCTGTCGATCTGCGGCTCGGTGGTGCGACGGATGCCGCGGGCCACGGCCGCCGACTCGAGGAAGGCCATCACGGCGATCGCGAGCGCCCCCGGCACCAGTGCCGGCAGCGTCGACAGCTCCGGGAGGCCTGGGAGGGGCAGGCCGGAGGGAACCGGCGCGATGAGGTCGACGCCCGCCTCCTCGAGCCCGGCGAAGGCGACGAGGAGGATGCCGGCCCCGACGACGATCAGCGCACCCGGCACCTTCGGCGCGAACCGCTTGAGCAGGAGGAGTGTCGCGATCGACCCGGCCGACAGCGCGATGGTCGGCCAGTTCACGCTGCCGAACGCCTGTCCGACGGCAGCGAGCGAGCGGAGGAACCCGTGGCCGGAGAAATCGTAGGTCTCACCCAGCAGCTTCGGCAGCTGGCCGACGGCGACGGTCGCGCCGACGCCGATCTTCATGCCGAGCAGGGTCGCGCCGCTGATGTTCTCGACGAGCGAGCCGAGTGTGAGGAGGCGTGCGAGCAGGAGGATCGCCCCGACCAGGAGAGTCAGCATCATCAGCGCCCCGACGGCGTCGTGCGGATCGTCCGCCGCGGCCGCGACCCCTGCCGACACGAGGGTGGTGGCCGTGAGAGTCGCGATCGTCGAGGTGGTCGACACGCTCATCGCGCGACTGCCGCCGAGGAGTGCGTAGACGAGCATCGGCACGATGCAGGTGTAGAGGCCGATCTCGACGGGGAGGTTCGCAATCGTCGCGTAGGCCATCGCCTGGGGAACGACGACGGCGCCCGCCGAGAGGCCACCGACGATGTCGGGCACGAGCCACTCGCGGCGGTAGCCGGCGAGGGTCGGCAGCACCCGGCGCGGACGCGGGGCGGGCGCGGTCGTCGTCATGAGCCGAATCTACCCAGCGACCGGCGCGGGCCGACGCCCCGGCGCGGTGTCGCGTTGCTGTGTCCCGCCGCGGAAGGGTGTCACACTACGGACGTGGACTCCACCTTCCTCGCCAATCTGTCCTGGTCCCTCGCCGTCCTCGTGCATGCCGCGATCGTCATCACCGCGCTCATCGTGATCCCCCGCGGCCGCAAGCCCACGGCGGCGATGGCCTGGATCCTGCTCATCGTGATCCTGCCCGGGATCGGCGTGGTGCTGTACCTCGTGATCGGCAGCGTGCGCCTGCCGGCGAAGCGGCGCGCCGAGCAGGCGCGGATCGACGGGATCATCCGCGACAGGGTGGGCGCGAACGGGCTGCAGCAGATCGAGGCCGACTGGCCGCGGTGGTTCCAGCGCGTCGTGCAGCAGAACGAGACCCTCACCGCCCTGCCCGCGTCAGGGGGCAACGACGCCTCGCTCTTCGGCGACTACCAGGCCTCGATCGACGCGATGGCGGCCGAGATCGACACGGCGGAGACCTTCGTGCACGTCGAGTTCTTCATCGTCGCGTGGGACGACACGACGCGCGGCTTCTTCGCCGCCATGGAACGCGCGGTGGCGCGCGGCGTCACCGTGCGCCTGCTCGCCGACTACGTGTCGACCCGCCGGCTCGGCAACTGCAAGGCGACGCTGGCGGAACTGGACCGCATCGGCGTGAAGTGGGCGTGGATGCTGCCGGTGATGCCGTTCCAGGGCAAGTACCAGCGCCCCGACCTGCGCAACCACCGCAAGATCGTGGTCGTCGACGGTCGTGTGGCGTTCATGGGCTCGCAGAACCTCATCTCGCGGGACTACGACTCCGAGAAGAACATCAAGCGCGGGCTGAAGTGGCAGGAGCTCATGACCCGCCTGACCGGCCCGGTGGTCGCCTCGGTCAACGCCGTGTTCCTCTCGGACTGGCTCATCGAGACCGGCGAGGACCTGTCGGCGACCGAGCAGCTCTCCCCCGCCGCCATCGAGGCGGCGCGCGGCGCCGGTGGCGAGCCGGCGACCGCCCGCGACGGCCTGCTGTGCCAGGTCGTGCCGAGCGGGCCGGGATACGACACCGAGAACAACCTGCGCCTCTTCCTGTCGCTCATCTACGGCGCGACCGAGAAGGTCATCCTGACGAGCCCGTACTTCGTGCCCGACGAGGCGATGGTCTACGCGATCACGACGGCCTGCCAGCGCGGCATCGAAGTGCAGCTGTTCGTCTCCGAGATCGGCGACCAGTTCATGGTGTGGCACGCGCAGCGGTCGTACTACACCGCCCTCCTCGAAGCCGGTGTGCGGATCTTCCTCTACCCGGCACCGTTCATCCTGCACTCGAAGCACTTCTCGATCGACGACGACATCGCCGTGATCGGCTCGAGCAACATGGACATCCGCTCGTTCAGCCTCAACAGCGAGGTCTCGCTGCTGGTGCGCGGCGAGTCGTTCGTCGCCGGCATGCGCGAGGTCGAGCAGGGCTACCGCGACGCGGGGCGGGAGCTCACGCTGGAGGAGTGGCGGCGCGAGCCTGCGAAGGCCACGTTCCTCGATGGCCTGATGCGCCTCACCTCCGCGCTGAACTGACCCGCCGCTCCTGCTCAGGCCGCGGCACGCCGAGAATCACGGATGCCGTGGGCCGCGGCATCCGTCCAGGACCCCTCATTTGAGGAACTGAGCCGAGTTGAGGAACAGAATGCGGGGTGTCGGCCCGCAAGCCGGCGCTGATCCTCAATCGAGGCACGCTGGCGACAAGCGGCGGCGTCGAGCTCGAGTGCGATCGATCCGGTCGCGCGCAGGCCGTCCACGCCGTGGGCTGTGCCCCTCATTTGAGGAACCGAGCCGAGTTGAGGAACAGAATGCGGGTGTCGGCCCGCATCCCGGCGCTGATCCTCAACTGAGGACCCAAGTGGTGATGCCGTCGGACGGGACCGAGAGCAGCGCATCGTTCGCGGCGATTCATGCTTCGGTGAGAGGGATGCCGTGGCCAGCGCCAACGCCTCCTCCACAGTCGCTGCCCGACACGGTCTGTCACCAGATCCGGCCTGGAGCACTGCCTGCGATCCTGCTCGCGCGCGAGGCTCGAATCGTGCAGACGACCACCGACCCGGCATGGCTGACCACGGTGCGAGAACATGACGGCATCGCTCGCCAGTCCCTGCTTCTCGGCCGGCAGACGAGCAAACGCGAACTCAAGGATGCCGTCGCGAGCGGTGCGCTCGTGCGCATCCGGCGATCCTGGCTCGCTCTGTCCGATGCCGACCCACTCCTGGTCGCCGCCGCCCGGGCAGGGGTTGCACTCAGCTGCGTCACGCGTGCGGAGCGGCTCGGGCTGTGGGTCCATGGAGACTTCACGAAGCCTCACGTCGCGGCGCCGCCGTGCTCGGGTGGGGTTCGAATCGAACAGAACGACGCGGACGCTCCGAAGGCGACGGTGCATTGGTTCACACCGGTCGTGCCACGGCCACCGCACACCCTCGAGGACGGCATCGAGAACACTCTCATCTCGATCGCATTGTGCCGGCCTTTCGAATACGCACTCGCCACGTGGGAGTCGGCTTTCCGCACCGGCCTCGCCGATCGGGAGGTGATCGGGCGGCTGAAGCTGCCGCGGATCGCGCGCGACCTGCTCAGCGAATCCACTCCGTTCGCCGACTCCGGGCTCGAAACGATCGTGCCGCGCCGACTTCGTTGGCTGCGAGTGCGGATCGTGCCGCAGGCGTGGCTGCACGGCCATCGCGTCGACTTCCTTCTCGGGCAGCGGCTCGTGCTTCAGATCGACGGCGGCCACCATGTGGGCGCGCAGCGTGATTCCGACAACCGTCACGACGCCGAGCTCATCCTCCGTGGCTATCACATCATCAGGGTTGGCTATCGCCAGGTCATGGACGACTGGCCCGGCGTGCAGCAGCTGGTGATGAACGCGGTCGCGCAGGGTCTGCACCTCGCTCGCTGAGCGCCACAGAGCTCGAGCCGGGCCGCCGCCGCCGCCGGAGCATACGGGGCGTTCGCCCGCAGAAGTCGGTTCTCGCGGTCCTCAATTGAGGATCAGAGCCGAGGTGAGGAAGGAACAACGCCACAGCACCCTCATTTCGGCGCACATCCTCAGTTGAGGAACCGGAGATACCCCGAAGGGCACGGATGCCGCGGGCCGCGGCATCCGTCCGCTGCGGCGGGTCAGACCTTGAGGTTCTGGCGGGGGACGACGACCTCGCGGATGATCAGCAGGATCGATGCCATGACGGGCAGCGCCACCAGCACGCCGACGACGCCCGCCAGCGCCCCGCCGGCCAGCGCGCCGATCAGCACCAGGGCGGCGGGGATCGCGATCGCCTTGTTCATGACGCGGGGGCTGATGACGTACGACTCGAGCTGGATGTAGATCAGGTAGGCGATGAAGAAGATGAGGGCCTGGGTGGGGCTCGAGAACAGCGCGATGATCGAGGCGAAGATCCAGAAGATCACCGAGCCGAAGAGCGGGATGAGGGTGATCACGAACGCGATCACCGCCATGAGCGCCGGAAAGGGCAGCCCGATCACCACATGCAGGATGAAGACGGCCGCGGCGTTGAGTGATGAGAGGATCACCGAGCCGATCAGCGCGCTGCCCACGGAGCCGGTGATGCGCTCCGTGAGGTCCGCCAGGCGGACGCGGCTGTGCGCCGGTGCCAGGTCGTAGAGCGCCCGCTTGGCCGCGGAGAGCGACGCGAGGAAGTAGAGGGTCAGGGCGATCACGATGAAGCTCGCCGAGATCCCCGCCACGAAGCCGACACCGACGGCCAGCACTCCCCCGCCGAGCATCGCGATGGTCGACGGGGCTGAGATCCAGTCGGCGAGCTGGCCCAGACCCGTGAGCACCGCGGTCTGTGCGTCGGGAGTGAGCTGCGCGAACCAGTCAGACTGCGGGATGTTCTCGACGCCCTCGGGGATGGCCGCGACCAGCTGCACGATCTGCGCGATGACGGGCGGGAGCACGAAGACGAAGAACGCGACCGCCACGAGGGCGAATCCGCAGAACACGATGGCAATGCCCGCGCCGCGCTTGACCTTGTGGCGCTCGAGCATCCGCACGATCGGGTCGAGCCCGAGTGCGAGGAACATCGCCAGCACGATGTAGACGAGGATCGTCGAGATCGATCCGATCGCCGAGCCGAGCACGAGTGCCGCCAGCACGCCGATCGTCACGAGGAAGCCCGTTGCGAGCGGGTGATCGAGCGCCGCCATCACGTTGGAGAAGCGGCGCGGACGCTCTGCGACGACCGCAGGGACCACGGCGTCTTCGGAGCCCTCAGGTTCATCGGTCATGGGGACATGATGCCGCTAAGCGGTCAGGAAAGCTTCGAAAATCGGTCATGCCCGTGCGGCGTGTTTGGCGGTAGTCTCCGACCAGGGCAGCCGCGAGGGACGCGGTGGCCATAACTGCACAGCGACGGGTCGACCCCGTCGAGAAAGCTGGTATCCATGGGCGGCTTCTGGGATTTCATCGCCTGGATGTTCTGGATCTTCGTGTTCGTCGCGTACCTGATGGTGATCTTCTCGATCATCGGCGACCTCTTCCGCGACGACAAGCTGAACGGCTGGCTCAAGGCCGTCTGGATCCTCTTCCTGATCTTCGTGCCCTTCCTCACCGCGCTGGTCTACCTGATCGCGCGGGGCAACGGCATGCAGAAGCGCTCGATCGCGCAAGCACAGGAGCTGCGCTCCGCTCAGGACGCGTACATCCGGCAGACCGCGGGCTCGGGGGCAAGCGCCGCCGACGACATCGCCAAGGCGAAGTCGCTTCTCGACTCCGGCGCGATCACCCAGGCCGAGTTCGACAGCCTCAAGGCCAAGGCGCTGGCTGTCTAGCCGGCACCCGAGACAGGAGAAGACATGACGACTTTCGATTACGGCCCCATCGAGTTCTACGCGATCGCGTTCGAAGGCGACCGCCCCGGCCCGGCGGTGCTCCAGGCGATCGACGACCTCGTCGCCTCCGGCACGGTCAACGTGCTCGACCTCGTCTTCGCCCGGCGTTCGCCGCAAGGAGAGCTCGAGGTCCTCGAGCTCTCCGACACGATCGACGACGGCGCGCCGTCGCTCGACCTCGCGGGGCTCGCGGGGCAGGACGACATCCTGTTCCTCGCGGAGAGCCTCGAGCCCGGTTCGTCCGCAGCCATCCTCGTGATCGAGCTGCTGTGGGCCAAGGCTTTCGCGTCGGCGCTGTACGATGCCGGCGGCGCCGTCATCGCGCGCGAGGGCATCCCCGCACCGATCGTCAACGCGTTCCTCGCCGAGAACGCCGACTGAAGGAGGAAGACATGCCACTGAGAAGAATGGGCCGTCCCGGTCTGATCGGCATGGCCGCCCGCACCGCTGTCGTCGCCGGCACGGCGACGGCCGTCTCGGGCAGCGTTCAGCGCCACCAGCAGGAGAAGGCCTACAACGCGCAGGAGCAGCAGGCGTACGAGGCCCAGCAGCAGCAGGCCGCGATGGATGCCGCCGCCGCTCAGGCTGTCGCCAACGCGCAGGCAGCGACCCCGGCCGCTCCAGCCGCTCCGGCGGCTCCCGCCGCCGGCGACGACATGATGGCCAAGATCACGCAGCTCGCGCAGCTGCACGCACAGGGCATCCTCTCCGACGAGGAGTTCGCCGCAGCGAAGGCGAAGCTGCTGTCCTGAGCATCGCTTCGAACGAAGAAGGCCGCGTCCATCCGGACGCGGCCTTCTTCGTGTCACCTGCGGTCGCGGGCGATCATCCGCCGGGGCGTTCGTCTCCGCCGTCGCCGAGCGATCCGTGGTCATCGCCGTGGTGCGCGCCCTCGCCGTCCGCACCGCCTGCGCCCGCACCACCCGCGCCCGCACCGCCTCTGACCGCACCGCCTGCGCCCGCACCGCCAC
>NZ_JBJDRL010000080.1:0-14628 GCF_044987475.1 Microbacterium sp. ZW CA_36 | reverse complement strand
GGCGGGCGTCGAGGCGCAGGTCAGTGGGCGGCGGGCGGGTTCTCGTCGGGGTGCAGCGTGCTGAAGAACGAGTACGTGTCGCCGTCGGGGTCGGGGCCGCGCTCCTTGAACTCGTTGACGAGCTCGTAGAGACGGTGCTGGAACTCGGTGCGGTGCTCGGGCGTGAGCTTGAGGCCGAGCCACGTGGTGTCGAGGTCGTCGGGATCGACGCCCTCGATCTGCTGCAGGAACGTCTCGATGAGCACGGGGGAACCGCCGGGCATCGACGTCCGCCACGACAGTCCGGTCGCCCGGTACGGCACCTCGCGCGCTCCCTGCGCGCCGGAGCGCTCGGGCTCGGCAGCGAGGTAGCCCGTCTGCACGAGCGTGCGCACGTGGTGCAGCATCGTGCCCGGGTTCATCCCGAGCAGCTCGGCCAGCTCCTTGTTGGTGCGCGACTCGAACGCGCACAGCCGCAGCACGCGCAGCCGCAGCGGCGAGCTCAGCGCGCGCATCCGCGCCTCCGCCTCGGGATCCCCGTGGCGCAGCTCGACCCGGCCTTCCCCTTCGTCCCCCACATGGCCAGCGTACGCCACTGATTGACAGACCTCAATCAGTGACGCAGACTGATTGACATGTCCCAATCAGACGAGCTGCGCGCGGTCGCCACCCCCGAGGAGCTCGCCGCCGAGACGCTCGCCGAAGCGCGTGCCGAGGCCTCGACCCTCACCTCGCGAGCCGGTGCCGATGAGGCCGTGGAGGCGGATCAGGATGCCGCAGCCGCCGCCGCGACGCGCACCCCCGCCGCCACCACGCCCGCCCCGGCGGCCGGCAAGGGCTCGCTGTGGCGCGACCGCAACTTCCTGACGCTCTGGAGCGGCCAGGCGCTCAGCCAGTTCGGCGCGCAGATCACCGAGCTGGCGATCCCCGTGCTGGCCGTCCTCATGCTCGATGCGACAGAGTGGGAGGTCGGCGTCCTCAACGCCGCGCAGGTCGCCGCCTTCCTGGTGGTCGGACTCCCCGCCGGCGCCTGGATCGACCGCATGCGCAAGCGCCACGTCATGATCGTCGCGGACGGGGTGAGGGCCGTCGCCCTCGGCACGCTGCCCGTGCTCGCCCTGGTCGGCGCGCTCGAGATCTGGCACATGATCGTCGTCGCTCTGATCATGGGCGTCGCGACGGTGTTCTTCGACGTGTCGAACCAGAGCATCATCCCCTCGCTGGTGCGCACGAATCAGATCGCCGAGGCCAACGGCAAGCTGCAGTCGACCGAGCAGCTGGCGGGCCTCGCCGGTCCGGCGGTCGGCGGATGGCTGGTCGGCGTGCTCGCCGCTCCGCTGGCGATCTTCCTCACCGTCGGCACCTACCTCGCCTCGTTCGTGGCGCTGCTGTTCACCCGCGACCGCGAGCGGCTGCGCTCCCCCGACGACCACAGGCCGCTCGTGCACGAGATCGCCGAGGGCCTACGGTGGGTGTTCGGCAATCCGCTGCTGCGCCGCATCGTCGGCACCACCGGCGTCGCGAACTTCTTCGGCACGATGGCCACCACCCTGCTGCCGATCTTCGCGCTGCGCGAGCTCGGCCTCACGCCGCAGATGCTCGGCATCGTCTTCTCGCTTTCGGCGGTCGGTGGCCTCCTCGGGGCGATGGCGACGCCGCGCATCGTGAAGCGGCTCGGCGAGGCGCGGGCGATCCCGATCAGTGCGATCGCCTTCTCCCTCGCCCCGTTCTTCCTGCCCGCGATCTCGCTCGTCCCGGCACTGGCGTTCCCCCTGCTGGTCGTGCAGTTCTTCGTGATGAGCTTCACGATCCTGCTGTACAACATCACGCAGGTCACCTTCCGCCAGCGCATCACGCCACCGCGGCTCCTCGGCCGCATGAACGCCTCGATCCGATTCGTGGTGTGGGGCGTCATGCCCATCGGCGCCCTCCTCGCCGGTGCGCTCGGCACCTGGATCGGCACCGTGCCCACGCTCTGGATCGCCGCGAGCGGCGAGCTGCTGGCCTGCCTCTTCGTCGTCATCGGCCCCTTCTGGGGCATGCGCGAGCTGCCCGACGCCCACGAGGAGCACGGGACCGGCGGGACCGGCGCTGCCGCTGCCGAGGACGGCGGGGGCGCCGAGCCCGGGCGCTGAGCGGGCGAAGATCGCCGGATGCCCCGGCCCGCCGTGCAGGGTCGGGTCGGGGCCTCCGCGCTCCGCGCGCGACGTCGCCGTGCCTCACGGCCGGCACCCCCGCCCGGTACCTCACGGCCCGGATTACGGCAAGACGGTGCTGACGGGTGCCCGGTCGTGCTTAGGTTGCTCCATGACGGCGCGCATCGTCTCGATCGGCACGGCGGTCCCTGCGACCCGGATCCGGCAGGACGATGTCCGTGCGCTGTTCGCGGGGCAGGACGGTGTCGATCGCCTCACCCGGCGGCGTATCCAGGCGGTGTTCGACGCCTCGGCCATCGAACAGCGTCACACCGTCCTGACCGACCTGGCCACACCGCCCGGTCCACGGGCGGCGGGGGTTCCCGCCTTCGTCGACGCGGAGGGGCGACTGCTCTCCCCCACGACCGGCACGCGCAACGACCTCTACATCGCCACCGCTCCCGCGCTCTCGGCCGAGGCGGCCCGCGAGGCCCTGCGCGACGGACGCATCGAGCCGTCGGCCGTCACCCACGTCGTCACCGTGTCCTGCACGGGTCTGTTCGCGCCAGGACCGGACTATCGCCTCGTCCGCGACCTCGGCCTGAGTCCCACCGTCGAGCGCTGCCACCTCGGATTCATCGGGTGCGCGGCCGCGCTTCCGGCGCTGCGGGTCGCGACGGCGCTCGCCGCGACGCGGCCGGACGCCGTGGTGCTGGTGGTCTGCACCGAGCTCTGCTCGCTGCACGTGCGCGCGTCTGCCGATCCGCAGCAGATCGTCGCGGCATCCGTCTTCGCCGACGGCGCCGCAGCAGCGATCGTGACGGCGGACCCGGCCGTCGGCCGCGCCGGCGGGCTCGACCTCGAACGCTTCGGCAGCGCGCTCACCGACGAGGGCGAGACCGACATGGTGTGGACGATCGGCGACAACGGCTTCGAGATGGTGCTGTCGGCCGAGGTGCCGCGGATCATCGGCCGCGAGATCCAGGGCGCGGTGGCGCGATTCCTGGGCGACGACGGCGAGCCGGCCGTGTGGGCGGTGCATCCGGGCGGACGCAGCGTGCTCGATCGCGTCGAGACCGGGCTGGGGCTCGGCCCCGACGCGCTGGCCGCCTCCCGCGGCGTGCTGCGCGACTTCGGCAACATGTCGAGCGCGACGATCCTCTTCATCCTCGCGGCGCTGCTGCGCGACGACGCGGTGAGCGACGGCGCCCGTGTCGCCGGGCTGGCCTTCGGTCCCGGGCTCACTGTCGAATCGGCGCTCATGACGAAGCGGCGGGTGGCCGAAGCGGTGGACGACGACATCGCCCTCACCTTGGCGGCATCCGCGTGATGCCGGCGGTGGCCGCCCTCGCTGTCGGCGAGCGTGACGTACGCGCATCGTGCCGCCCGTCACCCGCGCCCCACATGCTCGCGGGCGGGCCCGCGTGACCCTCGCCGTCCGCGACGAGCGCCTGGCCGAGCTCATGGACGACCCGGCGTGCGACCCCGACCGCCTGCGCGCCACGCTGCGGCGGTTCGGCACGATCAACCGCCTCGTCTCGGGGTGGGGCACGGTCTACCGGCGCGAGCTCGCTCCGCACCTGGCGGCGCTGGGGCGTCCCGCACGCGTGCTCGACATCGGCTCGGGCGGCGGCGACCTCGTCATGCGGCTGGCTGCGGCCGCCAAGCGCGACGGCATCGAGGTCGAGTGGACCGGCATCGACCCCGACCCCCGCTCGCACGAGGTGGCGCTCGAGCGCGACGGCATCGACGGCGTGAGCTTCCGGTGCACGGATGCCGCCACCCTGGTCGCCGAGGGCGACACCTTCGACGCCGTGCTGTCGAATCACGTGCTGCACCATCTCGGCGCCGATCTGCCGGACTTCGTCGCCCAGTCGCAGGCACTGTCGCACGGACTGGTCCTGCACAGCGACATCGCGCGCTCGCGGCTCGCCTACGCCCTGTACGCGATCGGCATCACGCCGTTCGCGCCCGGCACGTTCCTGCGGACCGACGGGCTTCGCTCGATCCGGCGCAGCTACACGCCGGCCGAGCTGGCCGCCGTGCTCGACGAGGCGAGGCTCGGAACGTGGGCCGTGCAGACACCGGCGCCGTTCCGCGTGCTCGCGACGGGTCGCGGTCGTGGCTGACGTCACGATCGTCGGAGCGGGCCCCGTGGGCACGCTGCTGGCGACCGAACTCGCGCGCCGCGACGTCGACGTGAGGATGCTGGAGCGCCGGCCGGCGCTCGGCGACGGCACCCGGGCCATCGGCATCCACTCCCCCGTCCTCGCCGCCCTCGAGCCGTCGGGACTCACCGACCGGCTGCTCGCCGACGCCGTGCGCGTGCGCCGGGGCGAGGCGCGCAGTCGCGGACGCGTGCTCGGCACCGTGCGCTTCGACGCGCTGGCCGCGCGGTTCCCGTTCGTGGCGACGCTTCCGCAGTCGACCACGGAGTCCGTGCTCGGTGCCGGAGCCCCCGAGCCGCTGCGGGGCGCCCGCGTCATCGCGGTGATCCCGCGTGCGAACGGCGTCGTGGTGCGGGCGACGCACCTCGGCCGCATCATCGAGTTCGAGAGCCGCATCGTGGTGGTCGCGGGCGGCGCGGGCGGCCGCGACCTCGTCTACCGGCCCGGCCGCGTGGGCGTGCGGGAGTACCGGGACCGCTATCTGATGACGGATGCCGCCACCGCCGACCGTTCCGACGACGACGTCGCGCTCGTGCACCTCGACCCCGACGGGGTGCTCGAGTCCTTCCCGCTGCCCGGCGGCCGGCGCCGGTTCGTGGCCTGGGATGCTCCCGGCGGCGATGACGCGCCTGACGCCCGCGCCGGACGGCTGCGCGAGGCGCTCGCCCGCCGCGGCGAGCAGGCGGCAGCGAACGCCGTGGAGACGGCGACGTCGTTCGGGGTCCGCCGGGTCGTCGCGCCGCAGCTGCGCAACGGACGGGTGTTCGCGATCGGCGACACGGCGCACGAGGTCAGCCCGATCGGCGGTCAGGGCATGAACCTGGGCCTGCTCGACGCCGTGACCCTGGCCCCGCTCCTCGCATCGTGGATGCGCACGGGCGCCCCGCCCGACGCCGAGCTGCGCAGATGGGAGGAGCGCCGGCTGCGGTCGGCTCGGGCCGCGGCGGCAATGGCGACCGTGAACACCGCCCTCGGCCGCGCGCTGCCGCACACCGACCTGCTGCGCCGCACGGCCGTGCGCGCGATGCTCGCCGGTCCGTCCGGTCGCCTGTTCGCCCGGGCGTACGCGATGGACTTCGACGCCGACGCCTGACCGGCGTTGGGCCCCTCGCCGCAGCATCCGTCCCTTCCTGCCCTTCCTTGGGTTTGGGGCGCATGCCGTGCGCTTGGGGCGCGCCGCACGCGCCCCGAACGGACCGCCTGCGCCCCAAACCCCGCGCAGGCACCGCACGCGCCCCACACGCACCGGCTGCGCCCCGAACGGACCGCCTGCGCCCCAAACCCCTCGCAGGCGCACCGCACGCGCCCCGAACGGACCGGCTGCGCCCCGAACCCGTGCAGGGACCGCGCGTCAGCCGGCGAGCGCGCTGCCCGAGGCGACGAGCTGGACGGCGAGGAGGAGCGCCGCGCCGGCGATCCACGCCCAGCCGGCCGCGAAGGCCGGGTCGGGAGCCGAGAGGGTCGCGAGCGACGGGAAGATCCCGAAGCTCACCAGGAAGGGGACGATCGACCAGGGCGTCGACTTCAGCCCGGCGTTGTACGCCCAGGCGGACCCGAGTGCGAGGGCGTGCGCCGCGAGCATGCGCCAGCCGAGCGGCACCGAGAGCACCAGCGCCAGCGCGAGCAGGCCGAGGGCCGCCGCCCACGCGGTGCCGACGGCGACGTCCCCGCGCGCGAGGGGCTTGTCGGTGCGGCCGACCTCTCGGTCGCGGGCCGCGTCGAACGCGTCGTTCGAGATGCCCACCGACAGCTGGCCGGCGAACACCGAGACGGTCAGCAGCGCGATGCGCCAGAGTTCGAGCCCTGTCGCGATCCCGAGCGCGAGCGCCAGCGCCGTCACGACGAGCGTCGGCCCGGGATGCGAGGAGCCCCACAGGGCACGGACGGTGCGCACGCTCGATGCTCTCACGGCCCGGTCCCCGACCTCAGTCGTCGAGCAGCTCAGTCTTCGAGCAGCTCGGCCTCGATCACGTCGTCGTCGTCCGCGGCCTGCTCGGCCACGGACGGGCCGTCGCTGGTGAGCACAAGCGACGAGCCGTCCGCCGCGACATCCACGCGCACGACGTCGCCGTCGCGCACTCCGCCTGACAGCAGCGCCATCGCGAGGCGGTCCTGGATCTCGGACTGGATGAGCCGGCGCAGCGGCCGCGCCCCGAACACCGGATCGTAGCCGCGCTCGGCGAGCCACGCCCGGGCGTCGGGCGTCACCGCGAGCGCCAGGCGGCGGTCCTTGAGGCGCCGCTGCAGCGCGAACACCGCGAGCTCGACGATCTGCGCGAGGTCGTCCTCGCTGAGCGCCGAGAACATGACGATGTCGTCGAGCCGGTTGAGGAACTCGGGCTTGAAGGCCTGCCGCACGATCGCCATGACGGTGTCGCGCTTCTGCTCAGCCGACAGCGTCGGGTCGATGAGGATCGGCGAACCCAGGTTCGAGGTGAGCACGAGGATCACGTTCGTGAAGTCGACCGTGCGCCCCTGCCCGTCGGTGAGGCGCCCGTCGTCCATGACCTGCAGCAGCACATCGAACACCTCGGGGTGCGCCTTCTCGACCTCGTCGAGCAGCACGACCGAGTACGGGCGCCGACGCACGGCCTCGGTGAGCTGTCCGCCTTGCTCGTAGCCGATGTACCCCGGAGGGGCGCCGACGAGGCGCGAGACCGTGTGCTTCTCGCCGTACTCCGACATGTCGATGCGCACCATGGCGTGCTCGTCGTCGAACAGGAACTCGGCGAGCGCCTTGGCCAGTTCGGTCTTGCCGACGCCGGTGGGGCCGAGGAACAGGAACGAGCCGGTCGGGCGGCCGGGGTCGCTGATGCCCGCCCGCGAGCGGCGCACCGCATCCGAGACCGCCTTGACCGCCTGCTTCTGCCCGATCAGACGCTTGCCGAGTTCGGCTTCGAGGTGCAGCAGCTTCTCGGTCTCGCCCTGCAACAGGCGGCCGACCGGGATGCCGGTCCACGCCGCGATGACAGCCGCGATGTCCTCCTCGGTGACCTGGTCGTTGACCATGCGGTCGCCGGCGGGCTCCTCGCGCTCGGCCTCGACCAGCTGCCGCTCGAGCGCCGGGATCTCGGCGTACAGCAGGCGCGACGCCTTCTCGAGGTTGCCCTCGCGCTGCGCGCGCTCGGCCTCCATGCGGGCGGCGTCGAGCTTGGTCTTGAGGTCGCCGACGCGGTTCAGCGACGCGCGCTCGCGCTCCCAGCGGCCCTGCAGCTCGCCGAGACGCTGCTGCTCCGTGGCGAGCGTCTCGCGCAGCGCCGCGAGGCGCTCCTTCGACGCGTCGTCCTTCTCCTTCTTGAGCGCGAGCTCCTCCAGCTTCAGGCGGTCGACGTGACGACGCAGCTCGTCGATCTCGAGCGGCGCCGAATCGATCTCCATGCGCAGCCGCGATGCGGCCTCGTCGATGAGGTCGATGGCCTTGTCGGGGAGCTGCCGCGACGGGATATAGCGATGGCTGAGGGATGCCGCGGCCACGAGCGCGGCATCCGCGATGGCGACCTTGTGGTGGGCCTCGTACCGCTCCTTGAGCCCGCGCAGGATCGCGACGGTGTCCTCGACCGAAGGCTCGCCGACGTAGACCTGCTGGAAGCGGCGCTCGAGGGCGGCATCCTTCTCGATGAACTCGCGGTACTCGTTGAGGGTGGTCGCGCCGATGAGGCGCAGCTCGCCGCGCGCGAGCATGGGCTTGAGCATGTTGGATGCCGCGACCGACCCCTCGCCGCCTCCGGCGCCCATGAGCACGTGCAGCTCATCGATGAACGTGATGATGCGGCCGTCGGACTCGGCGATCTCCTTGAGCACGCTCTTCAGGCGCTCTTCGAACTGGCCGCGGTACATCGCACCGGCGACGAGAGCGGAGATGTCGAGGGTGACGAGCTCCTTGTTCTTGAGGGACTCGGCGACGTCGCCCGCGACGATCCGCTGGGCGAGGCCCTCGACCACGGCGGTCTTGCCGACGCCGGGCTCGCCGATGAGCACGGGGTTGTTCTTGGTGCGCCGGGTCAGCACCTGGCTGACGCGGCGGATCTCGCTGTCGCGCCCGATGACGGGGTCGAGCTTGCCCTGGCGGGCACGGTCGGTGAGGTTGATCCCGAACTGCTCGAGGGCGCTCTGCGCGTCCTCCTGCCCGGGCTGTTGTGTGGCGTTCATGTCTCTCCTGAAATCTTTGATCGCGAAAGTTGAGTCGCGTTGGCTCAAGTTTACCAGTGTTGCAGCGTGCGGATCAATGTCGCCTCAGTCCTGGATCTCCGTCAGCGCGTCGGCATAGGCGCGGCGCAGCCCTTCGCCGACCCACTCGGAGCCGCGGTAGACGTTGTCCTCCCCGATGTCGGCGGTGAGTCCGCCGGCCGCCAGGTGCGCGATGACCCGCTCCTCGCTCGCGACCACTTTCAGTGTCGAGTCGGCGTCGCGCAGCTGATGGGCGAAGCGGCGCAGCACCTCGACGTGCGACAGGCCGATCTCATCGGTGCCCCGCAGCCGCACGATCACCACCGCGCCGCTCGACTCGCGGCTGACATCGGGCAACTGGCGCTCGAACACCGGCGCGCTCGCGAAGAAGAGGCTCCCGTACGGCTGGAGCACCAGCACCTCCCCCGGCGGGACCACCGCCGGCGGATCGCCCTCGCGCATGCGCCCGTCGTCGGCGAGGTGCACGGCGCGCACGCGCACGCTGTTGGACTGCTCCGCGACGTACAGGATGACGCCGAGACCGACGCCGACCAGCACCGCGAACTGGAGCGGGATGATCAGGGTCAGCCCGAACGTGACGCCCATGATCGCCGTCGGCAGCGCGCCCGACTTCACCACCGAGTAGATGCGACTCGGCTTGACCGCACGCCATCCCACCACCATCAGCAGGCCCGCCAGTGCCGGCATCGCGACGAACGACACCAGATCCGCAGCGACGAACACCACGACGGCCATCACGGCGCCCGCGATGAACAGCGACATACGCGTCTTCGCGCCGGCCTGCACGATCAGCGACGATCCCGACATCGACCCGCCGACCGGCATCCCCTGGAACAGGCCCGATACGACGTTGCCGAGCCCCTGTCCGAGGAAGTCGCGGTTGGCGTCGGCGCGCTTGCCGTCGGCGGTCGGGATGCCCGCGGACACGGCGGCCCCCTGGACAAGGCCGATGAAGGTCAGCGACAGCGCCGGGATCAGCAGCGCCGGGACGTCGGCGATGCTCGGCAGCACCGGGGCAGGCAGCCCTCGCGGGACCTCGACGATGTCGCGCAGCAGCACGACCGTGCCGCGCACCCACGTGTTCAGCAGCACGGCGCACACCGAGCCGAGGATCACGGCGATGACCAGCCCCATGCTGCCGACCCGGGTGGGCAGGAGCACGACGATCACGAGCACCGAGATCGCGCCGACGATGAGCGACGGGATGCTCCACTGCCCGATGTGCAGGAACACGTCGATCGTCTTGAGCAGCCGATTCGGGCCCTCTGCCTGATAGCCGGTGAAGTTCGAGAGCTGGCCGAGCACGATGTTCACGCCGATCGCCGTGACGAATCCGGTCATGACCGCGGTGGGCACGAAGCTGATGAGGCGGCCGCCACGCAGGAGCCCGGCGATGACCATCACGATCCCGGTGAGGATCGCGAGCGTGAAGAGGCCTCGATCCGGGTCCGGGAGCGTGCCGAGCTCGGCATCGGAGACGACGAGCGCCATCGCACTGGTCGCCTGCACGGCCATGAACGCGCTGCTCGTGAGCGCCGCGGCGCCCACCATGCCGAAGAGGTAGCCGTACAGCCCGGCCAGCGGGTTCACGCCGGCGAGAAGCCCTGCCGCCAGGCCGTCGGGCACCGCCTCGATGCCGAGGATCACGCCCGCGACGGCGTCCTTGCGCAGGGTCTTGCGCGAGAACCAGGTGCGCGGATGGAAGGCCACGGTCTCACGCTAACGAAGGAGGGACGCGTCGACCGCGAAAGAAAAACACTCAGGATTCTCTCAGGTTCGCTAGTGTGTGCCCCAAGTGCTGCACAGCACCCCTGGGGTGCGGTTCGGGTCTCTCAACCGCACTGGTTTCTCGCCGAACGAAGGGATCTTCACATGACCGACAACAACACCGCAGCCGCGAGCGGGTGGGCAGGGTGGGGCGTCTTCGCCGCCGTCGTCCTGATCGTCACCGGCGCCATCGACGCGTTCCACGGCCTTCAGGCTCTCATCGGCCCTGACACCGCTTACTTCGTCGGCGACGCCGGACTCTTCTCGGTCGACATCCAGGGCTGGGGATGGTGGCACCTCATCGCCGGCGTGCTGCTGATCCTCGTGGGCATCGCCCTGCTGGGCGGCGCGAAGTGGGCGCGCATCACCGCGATCGTGCTGGTCGCGATCAACGCGATCGGCCAGCTCTCGCTCATCGCCGCGCAGCCGTGGCTGTCGCTCGCGGTGCTCGCACTCGACGTGATCGTGATCTACGCGCTCACCGTCCACGGCCGCGAGATCGACGCACGCCGCGGGTAGCGGCGTGACCGAGCGGAGCCCGAGGGCACCGCTCACCTCACGCGACGGATTCGAGCACGGATGCCTCGGCCACCGCTTCGGCGGAGGCCGAGGCATCCGCCATGTGGTCGTCGTTGCACGCGAACCGCGAGCGATACGCGGTCGGGGTGGTGCCGAGCACGCGGGCGAAGTTCTGCCGCAGCACGGCCGCCGAGCCGAACCCGCTCTCGTAGGCGATGCGGTCGAGTCCCAGGTCCGTCTTCTCGAGAAGGCGCTGGGCGTGGATGATGCGCTGGCGGGCGAGCCACGCGGCCGGCGTCGCGCCGTGGTCGGCCTTGAAGCGCCGGGCGAACGTGCGCGGCGACATGTGCGCCTTCGCGGCGAGCTGGTCGACGGTGAGCTCGAGACGCAGGTTGTCGAGCATCCAGTCGGTCACCGGCGCGAGCGAGAGGGAGGTGGTGGCCGGCAGCGGGTTGGCGATGAACTGCGCCTGTCCGCCGTCGCGCTGCGGCGGCACCACCATGCGACGGGCGATGATGTTCGTCAGCTCGGCGCCGAGCTCCTGGCGCAGCAGGTGCAGGCACGCGTCGAGGCCGGCTGCCGTGCCGGCGCTCGTGATGATGCGGCCGTCCTGCACGTAGAGCACGTCGGGGTCCACGTCGATGGACGGGTACATCTCCTTCATCTTGTTCGCGTACATCCAGTGGGTGGTGGCGCGGCGCCCGTCGAGCACCCCTGAGGCGGCGACCACGAACGACCCGCTGCAGACGCTGAGCACCCACGCGCCGCGGGCGACTGCCGCGCGGATCACGTCGAGCACGCGCTCGTCGATGCGGCCCCAGTACTGATGCGGAACCGGCGACACGACGACGAGGTCCGCCTCGTAGGCGAACGACAGATCCTCGTGGACGTTGATCGAGAAGCCCATCTTGGACTCCACAACCCCGGGATCGGGCGTCACGACGCGGAAGTCGAAGCTCGGGATGCCGTCGTCCGAGCGATCGAGGCCGAAGGCCTCGCAGGCGACCCCGAACTCGAACGGCGCGAAGCCGTCCGTGACGATGCAGGCGACCGTGTGCATGCGAACCTCCGTGTGGCAGTTTTCCTGCGATGTGTGGCTATTCTGCCACTCGTGGCAGTTGTCACGCAAGCGTAGCGTTTCTGCCATGTTCATGGTGATTCTTCTCGCAGCACTGTCCGCGGTGGCGCTCTCCTCGACGATCGCCGCCCTTCGCACCGACGGCTACCGTCGGATTCCCACCGACCGCACCCGCCTCCCCTGAGCCTGGCTCAGGCGGTGATGCGCTCGTAGACCTCGACCATCGCGGCGGTCCGCGACGACTGACGGAACCGCTCGCGGACCGACGGATCGGGCCGACGCGCCGTTCCGGCGGAGATATCGGATGCCGCCTCCCGCAGCGCGTCGGCGAGCGCGGCGACCGACGGGTCCGCCGTGACACCGTCGCCGACCGCCCAGAATCCCGCGCCGAGCTCGGCCGCCAGGTCGGGGTCGCTCACCACGGCCGGGGTCCCGAGCGACGCGGCCTCGAAGATCGTCATGCCCTGGGTCTCGAAGCCGATCGAGGTCTGCACCACGGCGTCGGCGGCCGCGATGCGGCGGAGGGTCTGGGCGTACGGGATCCGTCCCGCGAAATCCACTGTCGCGCGCGGGCGCAGCTTCTCGACCAGACGGCGCGCCGCCCGCTGCTGCCCGCCGCCGCCGATGACCTCGACCTCGGCCTCGACCCCCGACGCCGCGAGCGCCTCGAGGAACGGCAGCAGGCGCTTCTCGGGGCTCATGCGGCCGAGCCAGACGAACCGCGGCGGTCCGGGTGCGCGCTCCGCAGGCGCGCCCGCCGAACCCGCCGAACCCGTCGAGCGCGTCGAGCCCATCGAGGCGAGCACCTCATCGAGCACGTCGTCGTCGATGCCGTTCCAGATCACGTCGACCTGCGCGGCAGCACCCGGCCCGGCATCGAGGTGCGGGAGGATCCCACGCCGGCCCTGCGGCACCGCGCCGTGCGCCTCGAGCCGTTTCGCGAAGTGCGACGACGGCGCCGTGACCGCCTCCGAGCGTCCGGCGAACCGGCCCAGGTACGCCCAGCCGTCCCGCCCGACCGGCTTCGCCTCGGCCACGACGCCGAGGGCGCGGCGCTGCCACGCGTTCAGCACCCGCAGCACCAGCTTCGGCAGCGGCGCGGTCGCCTCGATTCCGACGTCGACGCGGTTGTGCATGGTGTGGACCACCGGGAAGCCGTGACGCGCTGCGAACCGATGGCCGATGAACGCGCCCCAGAAGTCCGCCTGCACGTGGACGACATCGACCGGAGGGCGCCCGGTCTCGCGGATGAGCCGCCGGAGTGCGGCATCCAGCCATCGATCGGTGCGGCGTCCCGGCCACGTCATCGAGTACTCGCGGTCCAGCGTGATCGGGATCGACGGCAGATCCAGGTAGGACGGATCGGCGCTTCGTGTCGCCGGCTCGCTCAGCAGCCGTGCGCCCGCCCGGGCCCGGGGGCCGTGCATCGCCGGCGCGACGACCGTGACCGTGTGCCCGGCCTTCTCGAGGAAGCGCCGCTGCAGCCGCATCGAGACCTGGGCTCCGCCGAGGGACTCGACGTGCTGGTCGCCGAACATCACGACGTGCACGATGGCTACTCGGGCAGCGGTTCGTCGCGGTACAGCGCCTCGAACGTGTCGAGCGTGCGGCGCATGTCATGCACCTTGACGCCCTCGAGCGATGCGCGCTGCATGCGCTCGCGCTCCTCGGGCGTCTGGGTCAGCACCGTCGTCAGCTTGGCGGCCAGATCGTCGACGTCGCCGGGGCGGAAGAGGTAGCCGTTCTCGCCGTCGTGCACGAGGTGCGGCAGCGCCACGGCGTCGGCGGCGACGATCGGCAGACCCGACGCCATCGCCTCCATCGTCGCGATCGACTGCAGCTCGGCGATCGAGGCGATCACGAAGAGGCTCGCGTTCGTCAGGAACGACCGCAGCTCGTCGTCGGTGGTGTGGCCGTGGAAGTGCACGCGGTCGGTGAGACCGAGATCCGAGCTGAGCTGCTCGAGGTTGCGCCGCTGGTCGCCGCTGCCGACGATGTCGAAGCGGACGTCGAGGGCAGGGTCGAGCTGCGCGATCGCACGCAGCACGACGTCGATCTGCTTCTCGGTCGTGAGGCGCCCCACGAACACCAGGCGGTGCGCGTCGCGCGGGGAGAGGTCGGCGGTGTAGTTCGACGCCTCGATGCCGCAGCTGACCGGGATGACGCCCTGGATGTCGATCGTGCGCTCGAGGAACTCGGCGGCCTTGCGGGTGGGGGTGGTGACGGCGCGTGTCATCTTGAACGTGCGCTCGGCATCCTGCCAGGCGAGCTTGACGGCGTACCGCGTCCACGAGGCGGGGAGCACGGTGAAGTCGAGCACGTTCTCGGCCATGACGTGATTGGTCGCGATGACCGGGATCCCGCGCTTGCGCGCTTCGCGCGTGAGACCGCGCCCGATCACGATGTGCGACTGGCTGTGCACCACGTCGGGCTGCACCTTGTCGAGCACCCGGCGGGCGTAGTACTTCGAGCGGAACGGCATGACGAACGTGAGCCAGTCGTGCGGGTACCAGCGCCACGACGGCAGACGGTGCATGGTCATCGGCTGCCCCTCGATGACCTCGATGGACGTCCCGTGGTCGCGGTGCGTCTTGCTGGGGGCCATCACGTGCACCTCGTGGCCACGGGCCACGAGGCCGGCGGCGAGCCGCTCGGCGAAACGCGCGGCGCCGTTCACGTGGGGCAGGAACGTGTCGGCGCCGATGACGATCTTCAACGGGTGAGGGGTCGCGGCGGGGGTGTCTTCGGGCGTCGCAGGATCGGTCACGGGGTTGGGGCCTGTCTGTGCGGCGGG
>NZ_JBJDRL010000079.1:0-14865 GCF_044987475.1 Microbacterium sp. ZW CA_36 | reverse complement strand
GTCCTGAGCGGCGCCCTGCTCAGCCGAGTCGGCCTGGAGTTCCCCACGTTCCACCCCGAGCGCGCCGCCGTGACCCTCAGTCGGCCGCCTGCAGGTGCACCACGGCGGCGCGCTCGGGGTGGAACGTGGGGAACTCCAGGCCGACTCGGCTGAGCAGGGCGCCGCTCAGGACGGGGGCAGGACCGTGCTCGTCGAGACCCGGCGCCCCCAGCCATCCCGGCACCTGCCACGGGGGTCCGAGCGACTCCGGCGCGTCCACCGCGATCCGGTAGCGGCGCTCGGGAGCGAGGCCGGTGAGTCTCACGCGCGCCAGGGCGTCCGGGCTCGTCGCCGGCGTCACGATGGTGTACAACGCCTCCGTCCCCTCCGGCGAGACGACTCCTCGTACCGCGGGCGCGGAGTGGTCGGCAGGCCCGCCGACGGCGCGCCCCGTCGAGATGAGGCGTCGGTGCCTGCGGTACAGCGAGATCCAGGACGAGAGCGTCTCGCGGTCGGCGTCCTCGAGGCCTCGGATGTCCCATTCGATTCCGAAGTGGCCGAGCAGCGCGACCGCGCACCGGTAGTGCAGGCTGGAGGTGCGTCCCGTCGTGCTGGAGACCGCCGACGCGACATGCGAGCCCATCATCTCGGGCGGCACCAGAAGCCCGGTCCATCGCAGGATGTGGAACCGGTCGATCGGGTCGTGGCTGTCCGAGGGATGGATGCGGTCGGTGCGCTCGAGGATGCCGAGATCGACGCGTCCGCCGCCCGAGGCGCAGCTCTCGATCTCGAGGTCGAGGTGGCGAGCCCGCAGCTCGTCGATGAGCCGGTAGACGGCAAGCGTCTGCTCGTGCACGGCAGGAGCGCCGCTCACGGGGTGACCGGCCTCGACGAGATCTCGATTGTGGTCCCACTTCAGATAGCTCACACCGATCGAGGTGACGAGGTCGTCGAGCCGTTCCAGGATGTGGGCGTATGCCTCGGGGTGCGTCAGATCGAGCACCTGCTGGAACCGGTATCGCGGCGGAAGCTCCGGTCGCGCGCGGAGGATCCAGTCGGGATGCGCGCGGGCGAGGTCGGAGTCCTCGTTGATCATCTCGGGTTCCACCCAGAGCCCGAACTCCATGCCGAGCTGTCGCACGCGGTCGGCCAACGGCCGCAGGCCGTCGGGCCAGCCCACCGGATCGGGCGTCCAGTCGCCCAGCCCCGAGCGGTCATCCCGGCGGCCGCGGAACCAGCCGTCGTCGAGCACGTACCGCTCCACGCCGAGTTCGGCGCCGCGTTCGGCGAGATCGATGAGCGTTGCCGGGTCCTGGTCGAAGTACACCGCCTCCCAGACGTTCAGCGTGACCGGGCGGTCCCGTCGCGACGACCGCGACCGGGCGCGCAGGTGGTCGTGATAGCGCGACGCCGCACTGTCGAGTCCGTCGCCGTAGCTGCCGTAGACCCAAGGTGTGACGTACTCCTCGCCCGTCGTGAGCCGGATCTCTCCGGGCAGCAGCAGTTCGCCGCCCCGGAAGGCGAGGAAGCCGTCGCCGCGTTCGATGGCGTGCTCGTGATTCCCGCTGAAGCCGACGTGGCAGACCCACACCTCGCCGGCATCCGACGCGAACCCTGGAACGCCGGCGGCGATCACCGTCGTGGCGTCCAGGCCGGTGCGCCCACGGCGGGAGGGGCGGGTGTGGATGCCGCGGACGATGGGATGCCGCTGCGGGATCCGCTCGTGAGCCCAGCGTCCGGAGAAGTCGAGGACCTCGCCGGCACGCAGCGGAAGGGGCAGCGACAGCATCACCTCGGCGATCTCGAGCGGGGCTTCGTCCTCGCCGGTGTTGCGGATGAGAGCACGTGTTCGCAGCAGTCCACTCGCGCTGAGATCGATCTCCAGATGGAGCTCGATCTGTGCCCAGTCGTCGCGTGCGTCGACGACGACGCTGCCCGCGCCGACGGTGGCCACACCCGTCTCGACGGGCATGCCGGCGACTCGGATCGGCGCGGCGTGGAAGCGGGGAGCCCAGGCGGCACCCGCTCGATGCGCGCTCAGCCCTGGTCGGCCGAACCAGCCGCGGCTGTGCTCCGGCAGGATCGTCGCGTGGTACGGAACATCGGAATCGGTTGAAAGACCAGGCCTTTCCTCCGCCATGACGAAGCCTTGAAGATCATCGGCGCTCACATCGATGCGAGCGCCCCAGTGGACGATCCTGGGCAGGCTCGCTGCCTGCTGGGCAACCACGAGCGAGACGTCGCCGGCCGACAGGTGGGCGATGCGCACATCATTCATAAGACCCATTGTGCAGGGTCGGCGATCGCGAGGTACAGTCAGAGATCGATCTCAGAGGAGAGAACCATGCCCCTCGATACCTCCACCGCCGTCGCTCTCGCTCCCGGCGCGGTGCGCCTGACGAGCGGCGACGTCGACCGGCGCCGGCGACGCAACCGCGAGTATCTGGTCTCGCTCACCGAGCGCAACCTGGTGCAGAACCACCTCATCGAGGCGGGGATCGGCGACCAGCTGTGGCATCTGCATCCGTCGCGAGAGGGGCATGCCGATCGTGGACTCGACCGTCACTGGGGGTGGGAGACGCCTGGGTCTCTCCTGCGCGGCCACTTTCTCGGGCACTGGATGTCGGCGGCGGCACGCGAGGTGGCGGCGACGGGCGATGCCGTCCTCCGGGGCAAGCTCGACAACGTCATCCGGCTCCTGGCCGAGTGCCAGGAGGAGAACGGCGGCGCCTGGGTCTTCGCCACACCGCGGTCGTTCCTGCGCCGACTGGGCGAGGGGCGGGAGACGTGGGCGCCGCAGTATGCGATCCACAAGACCTTCATGGGTCTCATCGACGTCTACCGCGACCTGGGCGACGACAGGGCTCTGACGATCGCGCATCGCGCGGCGGGAACGATCGCAGAGTGGGCACGTGGCTTCGGCACGGCGCGGTTCCAGGAGATCCTGGACGTCGAGACGGGCGGGATGCTCGAAGTCTGGGCGGATCTGCTCGAGGCGACAGGCGACGGCCTCTACCGGGAGCTGCTCGACCGCTACTGGCATGCGTCGCTGTTCGATCCACTGCTGGACGGCCAGGACGTTCTGACCAACATGCACGCCAACACGACCATCCCCGAGGTGCTCGGCGCCGCGCGCGCCTACGAAGTGACCGGGGACGAGCGGTGGCGTCGGGTCGTGGAGGCCTACTGGGAGTGGGCGGTGATCCGCAGGGGAACCTTCTGCACGGGCGGCCAGACGTCGGGCGAGATCTGGACGCCGCCGTTCGAGTTCGCCGCGCGACGCGGACCGAAGACCCAGGAGCACTGCGTCGTCTACAACATGATCCGTCTGGCCGATGTGCTGTTCCGCTGGAGCGGTGCCGCCGCGTCGCTGGACTACATCGAGACCAACCTCCACAACGGGCTGCTCGCTCAGCAGAACCCCGACACCGGAATGGTGGCCTACTTCCTCCCGCTCGAGGGCGGTGGCCGCAAGGAATGGGGCACTCCCACCGAGGACTTCTGGTGCTGTCACGGAACTCTCGTACAGGCGCACACCCGTCTCGCCCAGCTCGCCGTATACGCCGGCGCGGACGACGTCGTGACCGTGGCGCAGTACCTGCCGGTCCGTGCCGAGGCGGCTGTCGCCGGGCGCGCAGTCGGCGTCGAGATCCGGCTTCTCGATGACGCCGGCTATGTCGGTCCGGACGCGAACGACGGTCCTGGTGGCGACCGTCGCCGCCCTCGAGCGCTGCGGACGCGCGTGACAGTGACTTCCGACGGGACCGATGCCGTGCGTGTGAGGCTCCGCGTGCCGGCGTGGACCGACGGCGATCCCGAGGTCCGCACGTCCGTCCGGTGGCGCCGCGCGGGCTCTTGGCTCGAAGTCGAACACCCGGGCGGGGAGACCCGCATCGACCTCGAGTTCCCGATGGCGCTGCGCGCGGTCCCGATCCCCGATGAGCCTTCGACGATCGCCTTCGTCGAGGGCCCGGTCGTCCTCGCTGGTCTGGTCGACCGCGAAGTCGCCCTTCACGGGGATGCCGGCGATCCCACCACGATGCTCGCGCCCGACGACGAGCGCCAGTGGACGCAATGGCTCGTGCGGTATCGCTCGATCGGCCAGGATGCCGCCATCCGGTTCCTGCCGCTGCACGAGGTGACCGACCAGCGGTTCTCGATCTACTTCCCGGTGCGCTCGACGGTCAGTCGCTGAGCGTCAGGCGCGTGGACCCGCGCTCCACGAGCTCCGTCGGCATGACCACAGCTTCGGTCTCCACCGACTCGCCCGCCGCGGCGCGGGCCAGGATGTGCACCGCGGCGGCTGCCATCTCGCGGATCGGCTGGCGGATGGTGGTAAGAGGGGGGTGCAGCCAGCGGGCGCCGCGCACATCGTCGAAGCCGATGACGAGGACGTCTCGGGGGATGCTTCGTCCGCTGTCGGAGATCGCGCGGTAGGCGCCGGCCGCCATCTCGTCGGAACAGGCGAACACGCCGACCGGCCCCTCGCCGCCGAGCTCGGAGAGTGCGCGCGCGCATGCCCGTCGGGCGTCCCATGCGCTCCAGTCGGCGCTCGTCCGCACGAACTCGGCGTCCGGGGCGATCTTCTGCAGCGCGCTCGCGAAGCCTTCGACGCGCGCGCGTCCGTACCGGTAGGAAGGGGCGCCGCCGATGACGATGAATCGGCGCGCGCCGCGCTCGACGAGGTGCTCGGCGGCGGCCTCGCCGCCGGCGCGATCGGTGGTCCGCACGCTGGGAAGCGGGCGGGACGCCTCGGAGGGGGGCTCCATCAGCACGAGCGGGATGCCGGCGCGGCGCATCGCCGCGATCTGGGTGCTGGTCGGCACGATGAGTCCCACGATGACCCCCGCGGAGCCGCGCGACCGGATCCGCGCGGGCCAGTCCTCGGCGGGATCCTCCCGCTCGGCCGTGAGTACGAGGTCGAAGCCGAGCTGCGAGGCGGTCGTGCGCGCGCCCGCCGTGATCTCCTCGGTGTACGGGTCGTGGAAGTGACCGAGCACCAGATCGAACATCAGGGACGTGCCGCGCCGCGGGCGCCCGCGCACCTGCCCGGCGGGCCGGTATCCGAGCTCGGTCGCCGAGCGCAGCACGCGTGCGCGGGTCTCGGCGGCCATCTCCCCGCGCGCGCGGAGAGCTCGCGAGGCCGTGGCGATGCTCACCCCGGCCCGCTCGGCTACGGCGGTCAGGGTGACGCGATCTGCGGGTGGCATGGGTCCCATTTTGCGCAAATTGCGTTCGCCCGGCAATGCGTCGGTGGCATCGTTTGTCGACGTTGCACCTGCCCGTCGATGTGGAGGGATGAAGTCGATGATGACGAGACCGCGAACCGGACCGGCCGCAGCCCGCTGCACGGGCCGCCGACCTCGCGTCGCACGCACCGAGGTCCGGCCGTGAGCGCGCGGCGCGCCCTCATCGTCCGCGGGGGCGGCGACGGATATCGAATCGTCGAGGCGACGGAGATGTTCCGGTCGTTCCTGGACGACCACGGCTTCGACGTGAGGGTGGAGGAGTCCCACGCGATCTACGCCGACCGCGAGGAGATGGCGCGGATCGATCTCGTCGTGCAGTGCGTGACCGGCTGCGAGATCTCCGACGAGGCGCTGCGAGGACTCCGCGAGGCGGTCGAGCGGGGCACCGGGCTCGCCGGCTGGCACCGTGGCATCGCCGACTCCTACCGCAACAGCTCCGACTACCTGCAGCTGATCGGCGGCCAGCTCGCCACGCATCCGGCTGCCGGCGCCGATGCCCAGGAGCAGGACCGCCCGGACGAGACGGTCTGCTACACGGTCGATGTGACTGACATCGGCCGCTCGCACGAGATCATGTCGGGACTCGAGGACTTCACGCTGCGTACCGAGCAGTACTGGGTGCTCACGGACGACCTCAACGAGGTGCTCGCGACCAGCACGCTCCCCGTGCGGCCGCACCGTCCGTGGCATCGGCCCGTCACCACGCCCGCGGTGTGGACGCGTGAGTGGGGTCAGGGCCGGGTCTTCGTCGCCGCACCGGGCCACAATCTCAGGGTCCTGCGCGACGTCAGCGTGCGCACGATCATCGAGAGAGGGATGCTCTGGGCGAGCCGCGGCGCGGCGGCCTAGGCATCCGGGCGCCTGCGCCCGCTGAGCGTCCGGTCTCAGGAGACTCCGGCAGACCCCATCGGCTTCGGGGGGTCTGCACCCGGGTTCCGTTCATCCTTCTTCCGTAGCGTGGACCCGTCGCGCCGAACGGTCGCGGCCGCCGCCACCAGGTGCCGACGGACGGACGGGGATCCGACGAATGACGACTGCGACGACGACCGACGGCTCGTGGCTGAGCACGCTCGCCGATTGGGCGGTCTCGCTCATGGACGTGATCGGACCGGCCGGCGCCGGCATCGCGATCGCCATGGAGAACCTGTTCCCACCCCTGCCGAGCGAGGTGATCCTGCCGATGGCGGGGCTCGCCGCGAGCCGTGGCTCCTTCACCGTCGTCGAGGCCCTGGTGTGGACGACCGCCGGATCGGTGATCGGGGCGCTGCTGCTGTACGGCCTCGGTGCCTGGCTCGGCGTCGCCCGGCTGCGTGCGATCGCGGCGAAGGTGCCGCTGCTGAAGCCCGAGGACATCGATCGCACGGTCGCCTGGTTCGAACGGCACGGCGGCAAGGCGGTGTTCTTCGGGCGCATGATCCCGATCTTCCGCAGCCTCATCTCGATCCCCGCCGGCATCACGCGCATGCCGTTGTGGCGATTCGCCCTCCTGACGGCGGCGGGCAGCCTGCTGTGGAACTCGATCTTCGTGCTGTCCGGATACTTCCTCGGTGAGTCCTGGCACATCGTCGAGCGGTACGCGGACATCCTGCAGTACGCCGTCATCGCCGTCGCCGCGGCAGCCGTCCTGTGGTTCGTCGCGGCGCGCGTGCGCGAGGCGCTCGCCGCGCGCGATTCCCGCGGTGAGCCCGAGCTCGACTGAATCCGACTCCGCCCGAGGCGCCGCGCGTGCCGCGAACCTGGGAGCACGCTCAGCCGGCCCACAGATGAGGCCCACGTAGACTGGGGCGGTGCCCGCAGCTCGCCTCCATCTCGTGCGCCACGGGGAGGTTCACAACCCCGCCCGCGTGCTCTACGGGCGACTCCCGGGCTATGGCCTGAGCGCAGAAGGCCGCCGCATGGCCCGGCAGGCGGCGGAGTACGTGAAGTCGCTGGACCGGCCCGTCTCGGCGCTGGTGTGCTCGCCGCTGCAGCGGACGCAGGAATCGGCCGAGCCGTTTGCCGAGATCTTCGGCATGGCGCCGGTCATCGACGAGCGCGTCATCGAGCCGACCAACGTCTTCGAGGGCAAGCGCATGGCGATCGCCATGGTCAACCCGTGGAACTGGCGCCACCTCCGCAAGCCGGCGCTCCCCAGCTGGGGCGAGCCGTACGCGGACGTCGTGGGGCGCATGAACGCGGCGATGACGCACGCGTGGGATGCCGCGGACTCCGGTGACGTCGTCATCGTGTCGCACCAGCTCCCGATCTGGATCACCCACCTCGCGGTCGCCGGGCTGCCGCTGCGGCACGACCCCCGCGCGCGCCGCTGCGCGCTGTCGAGCGTGACGAGCTTCGAGATGGTCGACAAGAAGTGGACCGAGACCGCCTACGCCGAGCCGGCGTCGACGGCCGGCGCGGTGGATGTGGGGGCGGTATGACCGGTCGGCGGTCGCTGAGGGAGCGGAGCGGGAAGCGGCGCAGGACGCAGGCGGCGGCATCCGCTCTCCTCGTCGTCGGCCTGATCGCCGGTCTCGCCGCGTGCACGAGCGACCCTCTCGCCGACCAGTACCGGTCCGGTGACAACAAGGGCTTCGTCGCCGCCGACGGCTTCCGCGTCGTCGAGATCTCGGCAGACCAGCGCAGCGAGCCGGTCGACTTCGAAGGCGTGCTCGACACCGGCGGCACGACCTCCAGCGCCGACTACGCCGGCGACGTGCTCGTCGTGAACTTCTGGTACGCCGGCTGCGCGCCCTGCCGTGTCGAAGCGCCCGAGCTCGCGGCGGCCGACGCCGCATTCGAGGGACAGGATGTCGCCTTCCTCGGCGTGAACCTCTACGACGGCGCCGAGGCGTCGCGAGCGTTCGCCGACACCTACGGCGTCTCGTACCCCAGTGCCCTGGCGACCGAGGACGGGTCGATCAAGCTCGCGTTCGCGGGGGAGAGCCCGCTCAATGCGGTCCCCGTCACGCTCGTGCTGGACAAGGAGGGCCGCGTCGCCGCGCGCCTGGTGGGGCAGATCGAGGACGCGTCGATCCTTGAGACCATCGTGCGCGAGACCCTGGAGGAGTCGTGAACCTGGGCGCGCTGGTCGCCGACGGCTCGCTGCTCATCGCGATCCCGATCGCGATCCTCGCCGGCGCCATCTCGTTCCTCTCGCCCTGCGTGCTTCCGCTGGTCCCCGGCTACCTCGGCTTCATCGGCGGGGCCGTGAGCCCGCGTCCGGCGCGGGTCGCGGTCGGCGCTTCGCCAGGCACGGCGACCGGAGACGGCTCGGCGACCGGCGCCCCCCGGTCGTTGAGCGAGCGAAGCGAGACGAAACGCGCCGAACCCGCGGACGTCATCGAACCCGGTCGCGGGCGCCTCGTCCTCGGCGTGCTGCTGTTCATCGCCGGCTTCACCGTGGTCTTCGTCAGCGTGGCGATGCTCGGCGGCACGCTCGGGCGCTTCCTCCTCGAGTACGCCGACCTCATCACCCGTGTACTCGGCGTCGTCATCATCGCGATGGGCCTCGTCTTCATCGGCTGGTTCGGCAGGGCGCAGCGCATCACGAGGCCGCAGGTGCGCAGCAGTCTCGGGCTGATCGGCGCGCCGCTGCTGGGGGTCGCGCTCGGCATCGGCTGGGCGCCGTGCATCGGACCCACGCTCGCCGTCATCCTCACCATGGCGTTCGACTCCGGGTCGGCGGCGCGCGCGGCGCTGCTCGGCGTGGCGTACTCGCTGGGGCTCGGCATCCCGTTCCTCCTCCTCACGCTCGGCTTCGGGTGGGCGACCCGCTCCGTGTCGTTCGTGCGCCGCCACATCCGCGTGGTGAACCTCATCGGCGGTGCGCTGCTCATCGTGCTCGGCCTCCTCATGGTGACCGGCGTGTGGACCGCCGTCATGGCCCAGCTCCAGGGGGTGTTCTCCAGTGTCCCGGCCCCGCTCTGACGCTCCGGAAGGCTCGGCGACCGAGGG
The DNA here is from genome assembly GCF_044987475.1 of Microbacterium sp. ZW CA_36. Classification (NCBI taxonomy): domain Bacteria; kingdom Bacillati; phylum Actinomycetota; class Actinomycetes; order Micrococcales; family Microbacteriaceae; genus Microbacterium; species Microbacterium sp. ZW CA_36. The sequence goes on along the minus strand of NZ_JBJDRL010000079.1, from coordinate 5,704 downwards.
GGCGGACGCCTCCGCCCCGGTCGAAGGGATGCTGCGTCCCGCCGATCACGCCGACTCCGCGGACCCCGCGGCTGCTCAGGACGGCATCACCCAGCCCGCCCTCGGCGTCGTCGGCTGGCTGCGCTGGGGCTGGCGCCAGCTCACGTCGATGCGCACCGCGCTGGTGCTCCTGCTGCTCCTCGCGATCGCGGCGGTGCCCGGGTCGCTCGTGCCGCAGCGCAGCGCCGACCCCAACGGCGTGCGCCAGTACTTCGTCGACAACGCCGACCTCGCACCGGTGCTCGACAAGCTGAGCCTGTTCGACGTCTACACCTCGCCGTGGTTCTCGGCGATCTACATCCTGCTGTTCATCTCGCTCGTCGGCTGCGTCATCCCGCGCACGAAGCATCACTACAAGGCGATGCGCGCACAGCCGCCCCGCACGCCCGCGCGGCTGTCGCGGCTGGAGGTGCACCGGTCCGAGATCCTCGAATGCCAGGACGACGCGGATGCCGCGACGGCCGTCGCGGCCGCGCAGCAGCAGCTGCGCAAGGCCGGCTACCGCGTGGCGAGATACGACGGCGCCCGGGCATTCTCGGTCTCGGCCGAGCGCGGCTACCTCCGCGAGACCGGCAACCTCGTCTTCCACGCGTCGCTCGTCGGCGTCCTGCTGGCCGTCGGCATCGGCGGGGGATTCACCTATACCGGGCAGACCGTCATCATCGAGGGCCGCACGTGGGTCAACACGATGCTCGACTACACCTCGTTCAACCCCGGCCGGTTCGTGGACGAGGACGCCCTCACCCCCTACGCGCTCACGCTCGACGACTTCTCGCTGTCGTACGTGACCCCCGGCCAGCAGGGCGCCGGGCAGGCCGGCGACTTCGTCGCCCACCTCACCACGCAGTTCCCCGACGCCGACCCCGGAACCGGCGAGGTGCGCGTCAACCACCCGCTGCAGATCGCCGGCGACAAGGTGTACCTGATGGGCAACGGATACGCGCCGACGATCACGATCCGCGACGACGCTGGCGATGTCGTGTTCTCCGAGCCGGTGCCCTTCCTGCCCCAGGACAACAACATGACGTCGCAGGGCGTCGTGAAGGTGCCGGACGGGCTGCGCGAGCAGGTGGGCCTGGTGGGCTTCTTCTATCCGACCGCGCAGGAGCTCTCCAACGGCGCCTTCACCTCGGTCTACGGCGACCTCGAGTACCCGATGCTCACGTTCTGGGTGTACGCCGGCGACCTCGGCATCGACGGCGGCATCCCGCGGTCGGTGTACACCCTCGACCCCGAGGGGATGACGCAGCTCGCCGGCGGCGAGTCCGGCACGCAGTCCCTCGCGCTGAAGCCCGGAGAGACCGTGGACCTGCCCGACGGGCTCGGGACGGTGACCTTCGAGAACGAGGCCCCCGAAGGCGCGGCAGGGTTCGAGGACTCGGTCAAGCGCTACGTGTCGCTGTCGGTCCACCGCGATGCCGCCGCCACCTGGGTGCTGGTGTTCGCGATCCTCGCGACGGCAGGACTCCTCGCCGCGCTGTTCGTCCCGCGCCGGCGGATGTGGGTGAGGGCGATGCCGCAGGGGCATACCGTGCAGCTCGAGTACGCCGGGCTTGCTCGCGGAGAGGACCCCGCCCTCGAGGGGGCCGTCTCGCAGTTCGCGCAGCGGCACCTCGCGTCGCTCGCCGGCCGTGAATCGGCCGGCGACCGCCCCCTCCAGCCCGATTCGACCCCCGACGTAGACTGAGGATCATGCCCGACGCCTCCCCCCTCACCCTCGACTCCGTCTCGGTGCTGCTGGTCTGGACGGCCATCGCGATCTACGCGCTCGCGTTCATCGCCTACGCGGTCGATCTGGCGCGTCGAGGCGCCGTCGCCGTGGAGGCGAAGGATGCCGCCGCCCACACCGCCCGCGACCGCGAGCTCGTCGCGGCCGGTGCCGGCGGCGGCTCTGGGCGCACCGGGATCATCGAGCAGATGCGTGCGCAGGAGACGGCATCCGAGCAGGCGCTCAACGCCCGCGTCGGCAGCCGCCAGCGCCTGGTGTGGGCCCGGATCGGCACGTCGCTGACGGTCCTCGGCTTCCTCTTCCATCTCGGCGGGGACGTGACCCGCGGCATCGCCGCCGGCCGCGTGCCGTGGTCGAACATGTACGAGTTCGCCCTCACCGGGACGCTCCTGATCGTCGCCGTGTACCTGGGCGTTCTCTTCCGCTACGACCTGCGGTTCCTCGGCACCTTCATCACCGGTCTCGTCGTCGTGCTGCTGGGCGGCACGGCGATCTGGTTCTACACCGACATCGTGCCGCTGATGGACCCGCTGAAGTCGGTGTGGCTCGTCATCCACGTGTTCGTCGCGTCGCTCGCGACCGCCCTGTTCGCGCTCGCCTTCGGCCTGTCGGTGCTGCAGCTGATGCAGGCGCGGCGAGAGGCGAGGATCGCCGCCGCTGCTCGTGTCCAGGACGCCGACGCCTCCGCGGCGTCGACCGCCAAGACCGGGCCGGGATTCCTGCGGACGCTGCCGGGCGCCGAGGCGCTCGAGTCGCTGGCGTACCGCTTCGCGATCCTCGGCTTCATCTTCTGGACGTTCACCCTCATCGCCGGCTCCATCTGGGCCAACGACGCGTGGGGCCGATACTGGGGCTTCGACACGAAGGAAGTGTGGACCTTCGTGATCTGGGTGCTCTACGCCGGCTATATCCACGCGCGCGCGACCCGCGGATGGCGCGGTTCGCGTTCGGCCTGGCTGTCGATCATCGGCTTCACCGCCGTGATCTTCAACTTCACGATCGTCAACATGTTCTTCAAGGGTCTGCACGCCTACTCCGGCCTGAGCTGACCAGGTCACGGCCGGTCACGGCCGAGGCCCGGTCCACACCGTATGCCGCGGACGGAATGCCTGCGGCTCAGCGCGTCCCCGGGGCGGGTTCCAGGATGACGAGAGGCGTCTCGCGGCTGCGCCGAGAGGCAAGGGCGTCCAGGTCGTCGCCACCCTCGAGCGAGCGGAACACTTCCCAGAGGCGCTCACGTTCCGCACCCTGCGCTTCGCGTGCGATCACGTCGCGTCGCTCGCCGGGGAGATCGACGGATGCCGTCGGCCGCGCCTGCAGGTTCAGCCACCACGCCGGCGGCGGGTCGCCCCAGCCGTTCATCGCCATCGTGACGAGATTCGGGCCGTCCTCGACGTAGGCGACGATCGCGGCGCGCGGGGCACCCGAGCGGCGGCCGATGGTGTGCAGGCGCATCATGCCCCAGACCTTCGAGCTCGGCGGCCGCAGCCCCAGGCGGCCGCCCGTGACGTTGTAGATGGCGCGGTGCACGACCCACGCGGTGCGGATGAACCAGCGCGGAGGCAAGCGCGCGGATCCGGACTGCGGGGCCGCGGCAGAGGGGGTGGCCACGCGATGATCATCGCGTCCGGCGGGGCCTGGGGCAACCCCTGCCCGGCACAGCTCGAGCCCGGTCGACACGTCGAGCGGGCTCGAGCCATGAGGATCAGGCGGTGGCGGGCGTCGCCCTCAGCAGGGCGCGCGCCGAGGTGCTGCGCCGGCGGGCGACGACGATCATCGTGGCGACGAGCGCGAGGAACGTCCAGATGATCAGCCCGGCGAACGCCGCCCCGAGCCCCGAAGCCGAGGTGAGGGCCGCGAGCATGCCGTTGTAGGCCGGGGCCGTCGGCATGAGCCCCGCGATGCTCGACAGCGCACCCGGCACGGTGGAGACCACGCCGGTCGCGACCGTGAGCACGCCGATGAGCGCCGAGATCCAGCGGCCGGCGCCGCCGAAGACAGCGACGAGCGCCTGGTTCACGGCGGCGAACGCGATGCCCGCGACGACGCAGACGCCGGCGAGCGCCCACCACTCGGCCCAGCCGTACGACGCGGCGAGCTGGACGACGCCGGCGACGAGCGCGCCCTGCAGCGCGCCGAGGCCGGCCGCCGGGGCGAACGACCGCAGTGCGAGCACCGCAGACGGCTGGCGCGACGTGAGGGCGCGGCGCGACACGGCCTGCAGCGCGATGAACGTGCCGAGCCCGCCGAACCACAGCGCGAGGGTCGCCAGCAGGGGGACCGCCGACGCACCGAAGAGCGAGGTGCCCACGCCGTCGGCCTCGACCGGGTCGGCGACGACGGAGGCGAGATCGGTCGCCTCCTGGTCGGTGTAAGACGGGAGGGACTCGGATGCCGTGGTCAGGCCGCTCGCGAGCTCGGACGTGCCGGTCGCCAGCTGGGCCACCCCGTCGGCGAGGCTCGTCGCACCGTCGGCGGCCTGCGTCGCGCCCGAGGCGAGCTGCGTCGAGCCGTCGGCGAGACCGCTGGCGCCGTCCGCCGACTGGCTGGTCGCGGACTGGAGCTGGACGAGACCGCTCGCGAGATCGCGGGTCCCGTTCGCCGCCTGGGTGAGGCCGGCGCTCGTCTCGTCCATCAGAGCGGTGATGCCGCTCGCCGTGGGCGCCGCGTAGGCGGAGGCGGTCCCGGCGCTCGTCGCGGCCGTTCCGGCGCTCTGCGCCGCGGTGGCGGCGGTAGCCGCTGCGCCGTTGATCGGATCGCAGGAGGTGTCCTCCGGCGTTGCCGGGACGCACTGCGCCGCGAGCGCGCCGAGCTGCTGAGCGAGGCCGCCGAGCGTCTTCGCGAGCGCAGCGGTCTCGGTCGCGGCCTGCGAGGCGTTGTTGGCCGACTTGTTCGCGGCATCCTTCAGATCCTGGTTCTGGACGCCGGTAGCCGCCGAGTCGAGACCCGATGCGATGCTGTTCGCCCCGCCGGCGGCGCCGCCGATGCCCTCGGCGATTTGATCGAGGCCGGAAGAGAGCTGCGAGGCTCCGTCCGCGAGCTGCGTGTTGCCATCGGCGAGCTGCGAGATGCCGTCCGGCAGCTGTGCCGCGCCGTCGGCGGTCTGGCTCGCGCCGTCGGCGAGCTGCGTGGCGCCGTCGGCCGCCGTGCCGAGCTGGTCGCCCAGCGTCGTGAAGCCGAGGAACACGTTCTCGAGGTACACGCTCGACAGCTGCGTGCCCATGGTCGAGGCGGCGGCTGTCGCCACCTGCGCGGTGATGGCGTCATCGACGATGAGGCTGTCGGGCGGGGTCGTCACCTCGATGGTCGCCTGCTCGGGCGTCGATCCCGGAGCCGTCGACGTCGCGGCGGCCGAGAAGTTCTCGGGGATCGTGATGACCGCGGCGTAGGTGCCGTCCGCGAGGCCCGCCTCGGCATCCTCTTCGTTCGAGATCGTCCAGGTGAGGTTGCTGTCGAGCTCGTCAGATCCCTCGACGAGGCCGGCGGTGAGCTGACGGCCGAGCGGCACGGTCTGCCCGTCGATGGTGACGGGCTCGTCCTCGTTCACGATCGCGGCAGTGAGGCTGTCGAGCCGCTCGACGGGGTTGTACAGCGCGGCGACCAGGATGCCGCCGATCACGACTGGCAGCAGCAGCACGCCGACGAGCGTCAGCCACGTGACGGGCCGGCGGGAGCGCGCGCGCTCGACGGCCGTGGTGATCCAGTTCGGGGTCATGCGTTCACCTCTGCGGTGGGGGTGGTCAGGGGAGCGCCCGAGCGCAGCGTCAGCGAGGACACCTCGGGGCGGTGCGCGTCGGCGAGCAGGGCGAGCGCACTGCGCCGCGGCATCCCGCAGCAGCGCGCCCGCCTGGTCGCGCTCGGCGGCGTCGAGCGCGTCCACACCCTCGACGACGACGAGGGTCGCCTTGCCGGCGAGTGCGCGGCGCAGGGCCGGCA